>JBDRZZ010000005.1 GCA_039804165.1 candidate division WOR-3 bacterium | reverse complement strand
GAAGGTAAAGATATATCTTAGAACCGAAGAAAAGAACGAGCCGGTGACTCCGGGCATCTCCTCTATAGGGAGTCCTGTTTCTCATTCTGTTCAGTTGGACATTTACGACATTGCTGGAAGAGAGGTTAGAAAATTATTCAATGGGCAAATAAACACGAAAGATTATCTTATTGACTGGGACCTACGGGATGAAAACGGGAAAGTTGTCCCTTCGGGAGTTTACTTTTACCGGTTAACTATTGATGAAAAAACAGAAAGCAACAAGATAGTTGTGGTGAGGTAGAAAAACAAAATTTCAAAAACTGACAAGGTGTTTAAAAAAAGATATTAGCTATCCTCTTATTATATCCTTAATTATCATTAATCTCGAATTCTTTTCCCGTTCTCTTTCCTCTAATTTCATATTTATTTCTCTCACTGCCTCTTCAACTTCTGGAATTAAAATATACTCAAGAGCATTTACTCTCCGTCTTGTCTTATCTAATTCGAAAGATAAAAGGAGAATTCTTTTTTCCAATTCAGCCAATTCTATTAGTCTTTCAAAAACTTCCCATAAACTCTTTAAGGCCAAATCAAGCGTAGGAGAAGTCGTTGTAAAGCCATAGGAAACAATCTCTCCTTTCAAATCCTTTCTGTATTTTGGAAGAGGAACATTCATCACTTTTTCTATTTCCATAGAAAGCTCAACCTTAGTATCAAGCAATAAAAATGCTCCTTCAAAAATATTTCTATCTTCATAAGCTTTGGCAAGGAAGATTTGCTTCAAAGCTTCTATTAACTCCTTTTCTATTTCCCTTCTCATTGAAACAAAAAGAGCCACAAACTTTTGAATTATTCTTAAAAGTTCATCTTGTTTCTGTTTTAATAATTTATAACCTCTTTTCGCAATATTTAACCGCTTCTTAAGATAAAGTAACTCCATTCTCGTTGCACTTATTTGGATAGCCATATCTTCCAAACCCCTTTTAAGATTTTGGTTTGAGACCTTTTTCTCTTTTCTTACCCTTCATTATTTCCACTTTTAACAGCAGATAAATCTAATTTATCATTTTCTTCAAATTTTGCAAAATACTTATTCAGATATTCCTCTCTAACTCTTTTTAGTTCTCTCCTTGGAAAGATAGAAAGAAGTTTCCAACCTAAATCCAAAGTCTCTTCTACACTTCTATTTTCATATTCACCCTGACTTACATATTCTTTTTCAAACCTATTCATAAACTCAAGATATTTTTTATCCATATCAGATAGAGCCGCTTCTCCAAGAATAATAGAAAGCTCTTCTGCCTCTTTTCCTCTTGAATAAGCAGCATATAATTGGTTATAAAGATCAGCATGATCTTCTCTTGTTTTTCCCTTTCCTATTCCTTTATCTTTAAGACGAGAAAGCGAAGGTAAAACATCGATGGGGGGTTTAATACCTTTCCTTTCAAGAGCTCTTGAAAATATAATCTGACCTTCTGTAATATAGCCAGTAAGGTCTGGAATTGGATGCGTTTTATCATCCTCAGGCATTGAAAGCACAGGAATTAAAGTGATTGAACCTTTCTTTCCCTTTATCCTTCCTGCTCTCTCATAGAGCGTCGCAAGGTCTGTATAAAGATAACCAGGATAACCTCTTCTTCCAGGAACTTCTTTCCTCGCAGCTGAGATTTCTCTTAAAGCTTCACAATAATTTGTCATATCAGTAATAATAACAAGAACGTGCATTTCAAGATCAAAAGCAAGATATTCTGCTGCGGTTAGAGCAGTTCTTGGAGTGGAAATTCTCGCAATCGGAGGATCATCAGCAAGATTCAAAAACATTACAACTCTCTCCAAAGCTCCACTTTTTTCAAAGTCCTCCCTGAAAAATTCTGCTTCCTCAAAGGTAATTCCCACCGCTGCAAAAACCACAGCAAATTTTTCTTCTTTTCCCAAAACTTTAGCCTGCCGGACAATTTGAGCAGCAAGTTTATTATGAGGGAGTCCAGATCCAGAGAAAAAGGGCAACTTTTGTCCACGCACAAGAGGATTTAAACCATCAATTGTAGAAATACCTGTTTGAATAAACTCATTTGGATATTCACGAGCAGATGGATTAATTGGCTCGCCATTAATGTCTCTTCTTTTTTCTGGCAAAATTTTGGGTCCACCATCAATAACATTACCCAGACCGTCAAAAATTCTACCAAGAATATCAGGGGAAAGGTCAAGTTGAATTGTTCTACCTTCAAAAATTACTGAAGATTCAGATATATCTATCCCCCTTGTTCCTTCAAAAACCTGTATCATCGCTTTATCTTGGTGAATCTCAAGAACCTTCCCGGTCCTAACCTCTCCATCTGGCAATTTAATTCTACACAATTCTCCATAGCTAACACCTTTAACTCCCTCCACAAAAAGCAAAGGACCAGCTATGTTAGAAATTGTCTTGTATTCTACTCTCATTGGACTATCTCCTCTTTCACTCCAATACTCTTAATTTCTTCTTTAATTTTGCTTTCTAAAGATTCTATTTTGTAAATTTCTTTTTCTTCAACAAACTTCATTCTCGCAATTTCTTCAAGAATCTCAAGTGATTCAAGCTCTTTAGGATCAGCATCCTTTTTTTCTGCCTCTTTATAAAAAGTAATAATGTTTTTCAACATAAGATATTGTTTCCTTATTGAAGTATAAGTATCCACTTCATGGAAAGCGTTTTGATGTAAAAAATCTTCCCTTATCATTCTCGCTGCCATAAGGATTCTCCTTTCCTTCTTAGAAAGAGCATCCATTCCAACAAGTCGCACCATTTGTTGAAGTTCATCTTCTTCTTCAAGCAATCTCATAGCTTCTTCTTTTAGCTCAAGAAAATCATCTGCTATTTCTCTTCTCATATAATCTCTTACATTGTCCGAATAAAGGGAATAAGAAGTCAACCAATCAATTGCAGGGAAATGTCTTGCATAAGCTAACTCAGCCTTAAGATTCCAGAAAACTTTTACAACTCTCAGAGTGTTTTGAACAACAGGATCAGAAAGATCTCCTCCTGGAGGAGAAACAGCTCCAATTACAGAAATAGCTCCTTCTCTATCATCACTTCCAAGACACTTCACTCTTCCAGCCCTCTCATAGAACTCAGCTATTTTACTTCCAAGATAAGCAGGATAACCCTCTTCCCCAGGCATCTCTTCAAGCCTACCAGAAATCTCTCTAAGAGCCTCAGCCCATCTTGAAGTTGAATCTGCCATTAAAGCCACTGAATAACCCATATCTCTAAAATATTCAGCAATTGTTATACCAGTATAAATTGAAGCCTCTCTCGCTGCAACTGGCATATTGGAGGTGTTTGCAATAAGAATCGTCCTTTTCATTAAAGGCTCTCCTGACTTCGGATCCATAAGCTTAGGAAATTCGTTAAGAACGTCTGTCATTTCATTTCCTCTTTCTCCACAACCAATATAAACAACAACTTCTGCACTAGCCCATTTTGCGAGCTCATGTTGAATAACTGTTTTTCCGGATCCAAAAGGTCCAGGAACACAAGCAGTTCCACCCTTTGCAAGTGGGAAAAAAGTATCTATAACTCTTTGACCTGTAAATAAGGGGATAGAAGGAGCAAGCCTTTCTTTCACTGGTCTTGGCTTACGCACTCCCCATCTTTGTTCCATCTTTATCTCTTTTACCTCTTTATCAGCTTTCACAATAGCTACTGTGTCCTTCACAGTAAATTCCCCTTCTTTTATATCTTCAATCACTCCAGCTACAAGGGGTGGAACTAAAATTCTATGCTCAATTAGCTTTGTCTCCTTAACAACACCTATTATATCCCCTCCAGAAACTTTATCCCCTACTTTCTTAAGAGGTGTAAAAAACCATTTCTTTTCAGGATTTATTCCTGGAATAGAAATTCCCCTTCTAATAAAATCCCCCGCTTTATTTCTAAGCTCATCAAGAGGTCTTTGAATCCCATCATAGATAGACTCAACTAAACCTGGTCCAAGGGAAACAGAAAGTGGTTCACCTGTTCCTAAAACAGGTTCACCAATCTTTAATCCTTCGGTCTCTTCATAAACTTGAATTGCTGCTTTATCACCCTCTAACTCAATAATTTCACCTAACAATTTTTCTTCTCCAACCATAACCACATCAAACATCTTTGAACTCTGCATTTTTTCTGCAACTACAAGAGGCCCAGAGACTCTGATTATTCTCCCTTCAATCATCAAAACCTCCTATATCAATTCCAACTGCCTTCCTAACTATTTCTTTTATCCTCAAAATTCCATATCCCTTACTTCCTCCTACTTCCGGGATAGGAACAATATTTCTCTCAGGATCAAATATAAAATCCTTAAAATTCATTAGTTCCTTAAAAACACTCTCAAATACAAAAACAATTCCAAAATTTGATTTTTGAATCTCTTCTTTTATTTCTTCAATACTTTTATTTTCGCTACTAATTATCTCGGCTCCTAAAGACTTAAAAGGAAAAACAAAATTATATGGCCCAACGAATGCAATTTTCATATAATCAACCTTTCCTTTATTAATTCTTCCTCTACACCATTGGCTTTACCAATAAATATAATCCTTAAATTTTTTATTTCATTTTCCCTTAAAAGAAGATATGAAATAATAGGCTCAACCCCAATTGACTCAAAAGCAATAGACCTAAGATAGGAAATAAGAAGTTTTTCTCCTTCTCTTTCTAAAATGGGAAAAGAATCCTTCCATTCTAAAAGAAATTCGTAAATTGTTCCTTTATAAAGGGAAAGAAGTGAATCAGAATTCTCTATTTTTAATTTCTCAATCTCTTCTTTACTTATATTTCCACAGCACAACAACGCAAAACTAACAAGTTCCTGATATCTTTTAACAAAAAGAAGACGAAGGATTGTTTTCAAGTTAACGAGGTCTATCCACAACTTATAATAATTATTGAGAAATTCATTTTTTGAAGAAGTAAGAGTAATAGCCATAACAGAATCAATCGCAAAACTTAATCTTTGTGGATTATGATTAGATGAGTAATAAGCCTCTACCCCATGGTCAATAGCCTCCCTAAGATAAAAAGGTAATTCTCGGTATTTTTCTTCTTTAAATATCTCTTCTAATTCCACTATAGGAATAGAACCTAAAGGAGAACACTTATCAGAAAAATCCTTATCCGCGATTCTCCCTTTGAGAAGAACAGTGATGTTATGAAAATCAAATTTTGCTCTTAGGATTTTCATAATTTCAGGATCATCTACAAGTTTTTCAACTTCTCTATAAAGTTCAATTCGTGCCTTCTGTAATCCCTCCTCAATCTCTTCATATCCACTTCCAACTCTAAGATAAGAAGCATAATCTGTGTCATGAAGGGCCGCTATCAGCTCATTAACATCTTTAGAGGAAACAAGTTCTTCAAATCTCTTCTTAGAGATAAGTTTTACTTCTTTTGCTCTTATTAATCCCAGAGCATAAGTATATTTTAGATTTAGAACCCTTAAAGCCTCAAATCTATTCACTTCAGAATAAAATCTTTATTAATTCCTCTTGACTTTTATCAAAGACTTCCTCTAAAATAGTAGGAAGAGTTGCATCAATCTTCTTTCTTCCCTTTACCATCACAATCCCTACATCAAAATCTGGAGTTTCCTCAGAAATTTTAAATTTACATTTCTTCTCTTCATTCATTGATCTAATCAGTTCTTTTACTTTCTCAATATGAAGAAGACCAGGAAGAATTTCCTCACTTCCATTTTCAGAAGCCTTAAGGATAAGATTCTCAACAAAAGACCTATATTCTTCCCATTTTAATTTTTTAATTTCTTCAACAACTTTTTCCTTAAGTTCATTCATAATTTTGTTTTTTTCCTCCAACTTTCTTTTTGAAAGTTCAAGCCTGTGCCTACTTAAAATTCTTTCCTTTTCTCGTTTTTTTTCTTCCTCTGCTTCTCTCTCTCCTTTAATTTCTATTTCCTTTGCTTCCTTTTCAGCCTTTTCTATTATTCCCTTAACCTTAATTTCCGCTTCTTCCTCAATTTTTCTCTTAGTTTCTTCTGCTTCTTTTAAAATCTTCTCTATAACTTTGCTCATTTTCAACCAATCGCGTTAACCATTAAGAAACTCGTAACAAAACCTAAAATAGCATAAGTTTCAATCATAACAGCGAAAATAACAACTCTCATTGTAGCTTCTGGTTGTTTTGCAGCAAGTTCAACCCCTGCAGCAGAAACAAGTCCTTGATGAATACCAGAAACCAAGCCCACAATCCCTACAGGAAGACCAGCCATCATATATCTAAGACCCTCAATTATACTCATATCCAAATTCATATTTCCCCCAAACATTCCCAATTTCATCATCATAAACATTGCCGCAATAAAGCCATAGAAACCCTGTGTGGATGGTAAAACCACCAAGATAAAAGTCCTCCCAAATTTTTCTGGTTGCTCGGAAAGCACCCCGGCTGCCGCTCTTGAAGGGATCTGAACTCCTATTGAAGAACCAATACCAGCAAGAAAAACTGCACAAGCTACACCTGACATTGCTAACCAAAAACCACTAACCACTTAAAACCTCCTTTTTTCAATTCTTATATATTTTCCAACTAATCCAAAAGGTTCAAAAGGTTCTCCTCCTCCTTCATAGAAATACGAGAAAAACTCAGCAAACTGAAGTCTCATTGTATGAACAAAACTACTTAAAGTATTTATCCCTATAGAGAGAAGATGCCCAAAGATGAAAAGAATTATAGCAAAGAGAATCCCAACCCCAGGGATTAAATCCCTAACTATTTTAGCAAGAATATTTATGGACATAGCAAGTCCCGCAGTTACAAGACCAAGAGCCATAATACGGCTATAAGAAAGCACATTCCCAAGGAAACTAATAAGTCCATTAAATACAGTAAAACCACCTTTTGCTATTTTTATAATCCAAGACTTACTTTCTCCAGAAAATAAGAAGATCACAAAAATTGGAATAAAGAGAAAAGGCCTCAGTATTCTTAAATCGGCTAACATATATAAGCCCAAAAGAAGAAAGAATAAGATCCAAGATATCTCATTTGTAAAAGCATTATAAAACTTTCCTCTTTTTATCTTCTCTATTATAGAAATAACTAAACCAGTAAAAATTTGAATCACTCCAAAAACCAGAGAGAGTTTTAGAAAATCAAGAGGATTAGAAAAAGGATCAAAAATCATAAATTTTTCTCTAAAATTTTTAAACCAAGAAAGCTCAGGAAAAGCCATTTCAATGTTACTACCAAACCAACTACCTGTTATAGCTCCTGCAAACACCGTAAGAATACCTCCTCCTATAAATATCCATAAATATTTCCTCCCTTCAGGTAGCCTTGGCATTAAGTAAAAACACGCTGCAATTAAAATAACTCCATAAGCTGCATCAGTCATACAAAAACCAAAAAACAAAGCGAAGAATAAGGCCACAAAAGGAGTAGGATCAATTTCTTCCTTTTTAGGCAAAGCATATAACCTTACAACAGCTTCATAGGGGCTACTTAAGGGATTATTCTTTAGTTTAACTGGGATTGATTCTCCTTTTTCAGGCTCCACCCAAGTAAGTTCAACACCCTCATAAGAATTAGCAAGACTTTGTAAAATTGCCTGATTTTCCTTTTCAACCCAACCTTCTAAGATAAGAACCTTCTTGGTTCCAAGGGACTTATTTAAAACCTCAGCTCTCTTCAACCTAAAAAGAAAATAGTCATACAAAATTATATACTTCTTATACTCATTTCCTTTCTTTTTAATCTTTTCAGAAACTTCTGAAATCTTTTCATTTATTTTCTCTATTTCTTCTCTACATTTAGAAACAATTTCTTCTGGTTCTTCCTTTTCTCCCTTAAAATTCACTTCTTCAACTTGATAATCAGCCAAAATCCTTCTAAAATCCTCTTCAAACCCTTTATAAATCAAAAAAATCATTCCCTTTTTCTTTTCTTTCTCGAAAATAGTATAGAAATCCACCGGTAATTCTTTAATTTTTTCCTTTAATTCTTCTTCTTCCACAGATAACTTATATATCTTCAAAGTAACATTTTTTAGAACTTCTAAATCAGACAATTTTATCTTTAATGCTTTCCACTCTTCATAAAAATTTAACTTATCAGTAAGTTCTACTAATTTATTTTTAAGATGATACAACTCCTCTCCCCAATTATAAATTTCATCAATTTCTTTGAGATTAAAGCTCTCAACTACTCTTTTATACTCTTCAGTTGAAACAGAAATTTTCAAATCTATAAATTGTCCAAGTAGGCCTTTTTCCTCATTTACATAAGGCTTAAGCAAATCTAAAATTTTTTCAAGTTTTTTAATAAGTTCTTCAGCTTCTCCATCCTTAAATCTCTCCTCAGGAATTAAATCGGGAAATTTTTCCGCCAGAGAAGAAGATCGCAAATCACTTATATGAAAAATTTCCTTTTCTTGGAGTTCTCTTAAGAAGGCCTCTTTATCTTCTTCGTATATAACAAAACTAACCTTTTTAAGTTCCTTCTGAGGCATTTAGCCCTTTAAAATCCTTTCTATTATCATTTTCTTTGCTTCTTCCATTTTCTTATAAGCCCTATCTTTAATTTCTGCAATCTCCTTATCGATTTCTATATCCAATTTCTTCTTTTCCTCTTCTGCTTCTTTTTTCCCTTCCATTCTTTTCTCTTTGAGTAATTCCTTCACTTTCTCTTTGCTCTTTTCTATAATTATTTCCGCCTCTTCCCTAGCTTTCTCAATCATCTTTACAGTTTCATCTTTTGCTTTTTGAACCACCTCTTCTGCCTTTTTTTCTGCTTCTTTTATTTCTTTTATAAAAGCTTCAGGCATTTCGCCTCCTTCTCTTAAACTGAAATAATACAATCTTGAGGGGAAAACAGGAAAAATTAGCTTTTTAAGAAGAAGCTATCCTAATTTCATTCCACAACCAAATATACTTCATCCTTAGGATGCACTTTATTTGTAACCTTTATCCCTACCAGATCTCCTTTATCTGCAGAAGCCACTGCTTTATGTTCTATCTCCATTGTCTCTACCTTCTGCACGAAATCATCATGAGCCCCTTTTATGTGAATAGTATCCCCAACCCTTAAAGGGCCTGATAATTCAATTATTCCAACGGAGATCTTTCCAAAATAATGAGTTATAACACCTATTTTCTTTTCTTCCATTTAAACACCTCTCTTTAAAGATTTCATTAACCTATTTTAGAATAAAAATAAAAAAAGTCAAGGTTAATTTCAACCAAAAAACCTTTATTTAAATCCTCTGTGGTGTTTTATGTCCTTTCCTTTCTCTAAATAAATCGTATCTTCACATATGTTAGTGGAAAGATCCGCTATTCTCTCCAAATTTTTAGCTATTATAAGAAGATGCACTCTCTGGTCTATCGAGGCAAGCGAATCTGGCTCAACGCACATATTCGAAACAAGGGCTTTGATTATCTTATCCTGAAGTTCATCCACCTCATCATCTCTTTTACAAACATCCTCAGCTTTTTGGGTATCTCCCTCAATAAAAGAGTCCACACTATCCTTTAACATTTTCTTAGTCTTTTCTGCCATAGTTAGAATTTCTTCTATAAAAGCCTCTCTTGGAAGTTCAATCAAAAAAGAAGCGTTACCAGCTATATTTACAGCATGATCAGCCATTCTCTCCAAATCGTTGTTCATCTTTAAAGCTGCAACAATTAACCTTAGGTCCTTAGCCCTCGGTTCAAACTGAGCCAAGGTTTCAATACAGTGCTCTTCAATCTTCATCTCCATCTCATTTGCTTTTTCCTCGTCTTTCTCAATAACTTCCTTAAGCAGTTCTTTTTGTCTCTTTACTAAGCCTTGAATACTTTTTTCAATCATTACCTCAACCAAAGAAGCATAATTTATTATCTCTTTTTTTAAAGATTTTATTCTTTCTTCCAACATTTTAACACCTCTTATCCAAATTTACCCTCAAGATATTCTTCCGTTCTTTTATCTTGAGGAACTGTAAATAATTTTTCTGTAGGGCCAAACTCAACTAACTCACCAAGATAAAGAAAAGCAGTAAAATCAGAAATTCTCGCGGCTTGACCTATGTTATGGGTTACTTGGATAACAGTCACAGAATTTTTAAGTTCTACAATTAACTCTTCTATTTTTGCTGTAGCTTTTGGATCAAGAGCAGAGGTTGGTTCATCAAATAGAATAACCTCTGGATCCGTTGCAAGAGCTCTTGCAATGCAGAGTCTCTGTTGTTGTCCACCCGAAAGTTCCATTGCGGAAGAGCTTAAGCGGTCCTTAACTTCTTCCCAAAGCCAAGCTCTTTTTAAACTATTCTCTACAATCTCCATTATTCTATTTTTATCTCTTATTCCTTTAATATGAAGCCCAAAAGCAACATTCTCAAAAATTGACTTAGGAAAAGGATTTGGCTTTTGAAAAACCATCCCTACTTTCATTCTTAAAGATGATAAATCTGTTTCTTCATATATATTGTAACCATCCAAGAAAATCTTGCCTTTAATCTTTACGTTTTCTACAAGATCGTTCATCCTATTAAAACATCTTAAAAGAGTTGTTTTTCCACAACCTGAGGGACCGATAATCGCTGTTACCTTTTTATCAGGTATAGAAAAAGAAATATCTTTTAGGATTTGCTTCTCTCCAAACCAAAGATTTAATCTCTCAACTTTTAGTCTATTCTTCACCATTTCCTTTGCCTCCTAATTCTGTATCTAATAATAATAGAAAGAGAACTAATCGCTAAAACAAGTGTTAAAAGAATAACTGAAGTTCCATAAGCAATAGGAACTTGAGATTCTGGCCTTGTCCCTTCTGTCATTAAGGCGTAAATATGATATGGGAGAGCCATAACCTCATCAAAAACGGATCTGGGTAATCTTCTAGTATAGAAAGTTGCTGCAGTAAAAAGAATAGGAGCTGTTTCACCTGCGGCTCTCCCAATGCTAATAATCACACCTGTCATTATACTTGGTAGTGCTGTGGGAACAATAACTTTAAGAATAGTTTGTCTTTTAGTCGCTCCAAGAGCATAAGCAGCTTCCCTAAAACTATGAGGAACTGCCTTTAAAGCTTCTTCCGAAGCTTTAATAACCATTGGCAAAATCATTATTCCTAAAGTTAGAGAACCAGAAAGAATAGAAACTCCAAATCCAAAAGTTATTACAAAGATTGCAAGACCAAATAGTCCAAAAATTATAGAGGGAATACCTGCCAAGGTTCCTATAGCTGTTCTTATAATAGTAACAAGAAAATTTTCTTTTGAATACTCAACAAGATAAATGGCTGATAGAACCCCTAAAGGAAAAGCAAATAAAACAGCAAGAACTGTCAAATATAAAGTCCCAATTATAGCCGGAAATATTCCACCTTTTGTCATTCCATCCCGTGGTGGCTCAAGAAGAAAAGAAAAGGAAATCATTTTAACTCCTTTAGAAAAAACAATACCAATAAACAAAAATAAAAACAATATGCTTATAAGTATTGCTATTCTTAAAGCATTTATTCCTAAAAATTCTTTCAGTTTTCTAATCTTCATTTTTTACCCTTTGCCTTTCTAATCACCCATTCAGTTAAAAGGTTAGAAAAAAACGTTATTAAAAAAAGGACAATCGCTATTCCAAATAAAGCATGGAAGTGTAAACTACCAACGGTTGCTTCTCCCATTTCCGCCGCGATCGTAGAAGTCATAGGACGAACTGGTTGAAATATTGAATGGGGTATCTTTGCTGATCCCCCTGCTACCATCAAAACAACCATTGTTTCTCCAATTGCTCTTCCAAACCCAAGAACTATTGAAGCAATGATTCCTGACTTTGCTGCGGGAAGTATTATATGAATTATTGTCTCCCATTTATTTGCTCCAAGAGCAAAAGATGCTTCCCTTAAATCCTTTGGAACCGCATTTATCGCATCCTCCGAAATACTTGAAATTATGGGAATCACCATTATCCCAAGAATTATTGAAGCGGTAAAAGCATTTAAACCCACTTCCAAACCAAAAATCCTTGCAAGGAAAGGTCCCAAAAAAGCCATACCAAATAAACCGTAAATTACTGAAGGAATACCTGCAAGAAGCTCTATAATTGGTTTTAAAACTTCCTTAGCTTTTGGATAAGAAAGCTCTGAAATATAAATGGCGGAGCCCAAACCAAGTGGAACGGAAATAATCAAGGCTCCAAAAGTGACAATCACCGAACCAACAATAAGTCCCAAGATTCCAAATTCTGGAGGAGAATAAACGGGGTGCCAGGATTTACCAAAAATAAATTTAAGAAAACCCACTTCAGAAAATATAACATATCCTTCCTTAAATACACTGAATATTATTCCAAAAAGAAAAATAATAGAACATAAAGCTGCTGCCTCAGTCAAATATTTAAAAATCTTTTCTTTCAACATTTTTATTATTTAAGAGGTGGGGCCTACCCCCCACCTCTTGGTTTTTTTCAGCTGTGTCAACAACAAACCCATAAATAAGGAGGTATTTGACTTCATTTAACTGGCACAAATCCTTCTTCTTCAACAATTCTCTGCCCCTCTCTGGATAATACAAAATTTATAAAAGTTTTTATGATGCCTTTAGGTTCACCATTCGTATACATAAAAAGAGCACGCGATAGTTTATATTTCCCACTTTGAACTGTTTCTTTATTAGGAAAAACTCCATCAATCTTCAAAACTTTTACTTCCTCAGAAATATACCCAAGACCAATATAACCAATCGCATCTGGAGTTTCTGCTACAGTTGTAGCAACGGCTTTATTTGAAGCAAGCATCAAAGCATCATCTTTTACCTTTCCTCCTTTAAGAACAAGGTCTTTAAAAACTTCAAAAGTTCCTGAAGAGAAATCCCGAGAAATAACAACTATAGGTTTAGATGGTCCTCCAAGAGCTTCCCAATTACTAATCTCTCCAGTATAAATCTTCTTTAAATCTTCCAATGTAATAGAATCTATAGGGTTTTTAGGGTTAACAACAATTGCAATTCCATCCCGAGCTATCACATTCGCATAAACATTTACACCTTTCTCTCGAGCAATTTTAAGTTCTTTCGTTTGAATAGCCCTTGAAGAATTTGCTATATCTGTTCTTCCATCAATAAGTGCTGTAATTCCTACTCCAGAACCACCGCCTCGGACAGAGACTGAAATATCTGGATAAAGATCCATAAAAGCTTCTGCCTCTCTTTGGGCAATTGGTAAAACAGTGGTGGAACCCGTGATATTTATCCTCTTTGAAGCAGCAAAACCGGAGAAACCTAAAAGAACCATCCACACTTTTACAAGATTAAAAATTCCACTCTTTTTCATTTTAAACCTCCTTTTATTATTCTATCCAATCATTAAAAAACCATTAATTAAATGTTAAGTTTTTGTTAAGAGTCTTTTATATGGTATTGCTGAATTTCCATTGGAGTTGAATCAAAAGCTGATTAATATCACTTATAGCTTCATTTTCGAAAATAGTCTTCTCTCCCTGAATTTGAAGGAAAACACAAGATTTATTCTTTTCGTCTCTAACGAGATTCCAGTTTATCCCACAGGTAATAGTCATATCTCCATCATTTTCTAATTCGGTATTGCCGTCCCATTTATCAAATCTTCCAATAATGTCCACATCCAATTTTGCTAAATTCTGAAGCTTTAAGATTGGCATAATCATCCAACCATTACTCTTAATATCGCTTTTATCTTGAATAAGATACTCTCCCCAGATTTCAAATGGACCTCTTGCAATACGTCCTACACCTACATAGGCAAATCGATCACTTTCCTTATTTTCATAAAGAATAGAGCCTCCAATAGTTAATCCTGGTAAAGGAATAACTCTCAAGTTACCTGCAATTTCAGGTTCTTTGTCAAGGGCACTCCCTGTCTTATTATATCCTTCTCCATTTAAAATTGAAATTGCATATTCTCCAAAACCATGCGGAATATAACCAAAAAGAGCAAGTCCATAATCTGCGGATGAAGCTACTTTTCTCTCGTCCTCCAGGGCTTTCCGAATAGAAATATACTCCCAGTCATAGACAGTTCCAAAATAATGCTTTAGTAACCCAACCTGGATATCGCTCTCTGGTATTGGCAAAACTTGCGTAAAATTAAGATAAGCGTATTTCAACTTAAGTCCAGCTCCATCTGCAAATTTATCAGAAGAGAAAACATCAATTGTGAATCTACCTTTTATCCTATCTGTAAAAGTGGGTTCAACACCAAAATAACCTCTCTCTAAGGTAAATGCACTTTTGGTAAATTTCCCTTCGCTTCTTTCAGCAGTATATCTATTCCACAACGTCATAGAGATTTTCGTTTCTCCTCCCTTTAGACCTATAGGAGCAACAATCAATAAAATCAGGCAACTCCAACCGACTACTAAACTAAACTTCTTCATAAAAACCTCCTTTTTGAGTTAAAGGTTTATAATACACCATTTAATGAAGTCAAACATACAACTTAGTCTTCACAATCTACCATAAATAGAGTGGTTAATTTCTTATTAATTCAGTATTAAGTATTTGTTAAGATTAAAAATTGACTTATTAATCGACCCTATAAAAACAAAACTTACAAACCTAATTCTCCGGCAAAATAATGGTAAATTTTGTTCCTTTATTTTTTTTACTCTCAACCCTTATCTCTCCTTGATGTAATTGGACAATATGCTTCACAATGGATAGCCCAAGACCTGTCCCTCCATATTCACGGGAACGAGACTTATCCACAACGTAGAATCTTTCAAAAATTCTTGGTAAATGTTCCTCGGATATTCCAATTCCTGTATCAGAAACTTCAATAACAATCGCTCTCTTTTCTCTTCTTGCATTTATTTTTATTTCTCCTTTATCTGTATACCTAATAGCATTCTCAATTAAATTCATAAAAAGCTGCTCGAGTTTAAATGGATCACCTTTAATCTTAGAAACGCTTCTATCTATAGAAACAACCAAGCGCAAGCCCTTATCTTTCATTTCTTTTTCGTAAATACTTAAAACATCCTTTATCAATTTCTTTAAATCCACCTGTGAAAAATCAATTTTAATCTTCCCTTCTTCAATTTCTTCAAGTTCAGAAAGTCTAAGTAAATCTTTAACAATATTAATGAGACGATCTGTTTGCTTTCTTATTATTTCAAGATATCTCTTACCATCACCCTTTTGAGTTTCTAAAAGAGTTTCAACAAAACCCTTAATAGCAGTTAAAGGTGTCCGGAGTTCATGAGAGACATTTGAAATAAAATCTTTTTTCATTAATTCGGTTTTCTTTTTCTCGGTTATTTCGTGAAGAGTAATTACAACTTCATTATATTTTTTTAAAAAGTTAGCAGTGCATATAAAATATCTCTCTCCAATTTTTATTTCCTTTACTACGCTATCTCTTTTCTTTTTTACTTCTTCTATAATTTCTCCAAACTGAGGTTCTCTAAAAACCTCCCAATAATATTTATTTTTTACTTCACTTACATTAAAAATCTCTTTAAAACTATCATTAACAATCACTATCTTTTCATCCGAGTTAATCACAAGAAGAGCTTCTCCAATAGAAGAAATAACAATATCAAGAGAATCTCTTTGTTCTGATAATTTAGAAACCAATTCTCTAATACGAGTGAGCATACTATTAAAGCTTTCGGCAAGCCTCTTTAATTCTCCCTTACCTTCTACAAAAACCTCAAGTTCAAAATTACCTTTAGCTACTTCATCGGCTATACTTACAAGCTCACCAATGGGTTTTGCAAGAGATTTAGAATAAAAAAAAGATACAAAAATAGAAAAAAATAAAAGCGAAAAAACAACAATAAGTAAATTTCTAACAAAAGCACCTATTAGCTCATCTATCTGAGTGAAAAATAAACTCAACCTTATAACTCCAAACACCTCACCTTTTTCATCTTTAATAGGAATAGCAACATATAACATATCTTTACCAAAAGTTTTGCTAAAACGAAGAGAAATCCCGGTTTTTCCATAAAAAGCTTGTAATATTTCTGGCCTTGTTCCGTGGTTTTCCATTTTCTCAGGATTCTCTTCGGAATCAGCAAGAACAACCCCTTTTAAGTCAACTACAGTAATTCTCACCTTTATCTCTTTTCCAATATACTTTGCAAGAGAATCTAAAGAAGAGAATTTTTCACAAACAAGATAAGGAGTTAAGGTCCTTCTAAGAGAAAGAGCAATTTTTTCAAGGTTTTCGGTAAGAGTA
Organism: candidate division WOR-3 bacterium; assembly: GCA_039804165.1. Lineage (NCBI taxonomy): Bacteria > Pseudomonadati > Caldifarciminota > Caldifarciminota bacterium. The sequence goes on along the minus strand of JBDRZZ010000005.1, from coordinate 82,922 downwards.
TTAACATAATACCTTTTTACTAAACCAAAAGAAAACAAAACAAAAAATAAAGAAACACAACTAATCAAAATTAACTGCCCAAAAAAGATTCTAAAAAATATATTCTTCATTCTTCTATTTTATATCCTATACCCCTCACACTTTTAATAAAACCTCCATATTTGCCAAGTTTTTCCCTAAGATGTGCTATGTGAACATCAATAGTTCTGTCAAATACGAGTCTCTCCCCTTCATATAGATAATTTAGAATCTGGTCTCGGGAAAAAACCCACCCTTTCCTCTTAGCAAGCAAAACCAAAATTTTAAACTCGGTTGAAGTAAGCTCAATTTCTTTGCCAGAAACAATAACCTTATACTTATTAGGAAGAATTTCCACGTTTCCCCCTATCTTAATAACCTCAAATTTATCCTCTTTCTCAAACCTTCTTAAAACCGCCTTAACCCTTGCAATTAATTCCCTTGTAGAAAAAGGCTTTGTGATATAATCATCAGCTCCAATCTCAAGACCTAAAATCTTATCCACCTCTTCACCTTTTGCTGTTACCATTATAATTGGAATATTTCCATATTTCTCCTCAGATTTTAAATATTTACAAACCTCAAAACCATCCGCGTCAGGCAACATTAAATCAAGAATAATAAGGTCAGGGGTTCTCTTTTTAAGAAAATTTAAAAAGTCACCTGCATTATAAAAACCTTCAACTTTAAAGCCTACTTTTCCCAGGTTAACAGAAATAAGCTCTACAATATCAACCTCATCATCTACAACCACAATTATTTTACCCATATTTTTTATATTTTACAAAAAAGAAGATAAAAGTAAAGAGGTTTTATTATCTTCTCCTCCCCTCTTGTGTATTTCACATATTTTGATTAAATTATAAAAATAATTTATGGATTTAACTAAATTTAATCTTATTAAAAAAGGAAATTTTGCAAAGATTTACGAAAAAGGAGAAATTGTATACAAAGTTGGAGAACTTCTAAAGAAGGATTTACTTTACGAACAATTTAAACTTCTCTCTGAAATTAGAGACCCTCATTTTGTAACTGTTTACGAGTGGTTTGAAGATGGTGAAAAATGTGGCTTTTCAATGGAAAAAATCTCTTCTCCAACAATCGACAAAGTCTTCAAAGTAAAACCGTCTCAAAAAGAAGATTTCGACAAAATCAAAAATATTCTTAACTCCATTCTTGATGCTCTTTCAGTTCTACATTCTCGTGGAATTGTCTGTGGCGATCTTAAACCAAATCACATATTTGTGGATGAAAGAAATAACGTCAAGTTGATCGATCCAGGATATAATCCGGAAATAATTACTCCTACATATACATCTCCAGAAGCCTTTACAGAAGTCCCTTCTTTTTCTTCTGACATTTACTCTATTGGCATAATTCTTTACGAGATTTTAACAGGAGAAAAAGCATTTAAAGGAAACCTGTCAAAAATAATAGAGGAAAAACTAAAAAACCGTCTTCCCCCACCAGAAAGATATAATCCTTTAATTCCAGAGGAATTAAACTTTCTAATTCAGAGGATGATTGAACCCCAAATTGAAAATAGGATTAAGAATATAGAAGATGTAAAAAGAGAAATTCTTCTTGGAACCACAATAGAAGAAAGAAAGCTCTCATTTATTACAATTTTTTCTGGAAGAGAAAAAGAAATAAAGGATTTCGAGTTTTATCTTTCCAACCTGCCTGAGCCTCACATTTTATTAATAAAAGGAGAAAAAGGAATTGGCAAAACAGCTCTTTTAAGGGAATTCAAAATAAGAGCTCTTATAAAGGGAATAAACATAAAAGAAATGAGTTCCGGAGAAATCCATCTTTTCTTTAAAGAAGAAAGAATAACAGAACCCATTGTTATATTTATTGATAATGCTTCTCTTCAGGAAATAAAAGTTATCTTAAAAGAAAATAAAACAACAATAAGGTTAAGCCCTATTTTAATTGTGATAAGCAGCCCTGATAAAGAAAACGAATTAGAAGAATTAGAAGATATTACAACTTCTTTTACCCTTTCTCCCTTAAACAAAGAAGAAATTGAATTCATTATTAACAAAAATTTTCCTAATAAGATTATAAATAAAAAAGAGCTAACTTCTTTTCTCCTTAAACAAAGCGAAGGGAATCCTCTTATTTTAAATCAGCTAATCGAGAATCTCATTTTAGAAGGAGCAATTGAAAGAAAAGGAGATGAAATTTTCTTTAATGAGAAACTTCCCTTATCTATTTCCTTACCAAAAGGTATTGAAGAAAATTTAAAAGCAAAACTCGAAAAGCTTCCCTTAGAAGAAAAGGAACTATTAAAAAAACTATCCATTTTCCAGGAAAGCTTCCCTTTAAATTCAATTTCAATTTTTGAAATAAAAAATCCTTACACTTTGGTTAATTCTCTTTCCTCAAAGAACATATTAAAAAAAGATAAGAAAGGAATTCAATTTCTTTCTAATTGGACAAGAGATTTCTTCTATAAAAAACTGACCCAAAAAGAAAAGGAAGAACTTTATAAAAGAATAAAAAAAAGAATCTCCACTCCTGAGTCTTTACATCTTCTTGAAAAAGACTTAGGTAAAGAAAAAGAATATAGAGAATCTTTAATAAAAATAGCAAAAAAGAAAATAAAAGAGAAAGATTATCAGGAAGCTGGAAAATTTTTACAAGAAGCTCTTCTTTTAAAAGATGAGCCAATTCTTCGGATGGTTCTTGGAAGAGTTTTTGAATTAGGAGGAAAGATAAATGAAGCCCTATCCATTTACAAAGAACTTTTAGAAAAGAAAAAAGAGAATCCTTTTTATTTATTAAAAATTGGAGCTATTTTTGATAGGCTTGAGAATAAAGAAGAAGCTGAAAAATATTTTAGAGAAGGAATTAAATTTGCAAAGGGAAAATTAAAAGAAGAAGGGATTTATTGGTTAGGTTATTTTCTTGTAAGACAGGAAAGAATAGAAGAGGCAGAAAAACTCATTTTGGAATACAAAAATGAAGCAAAAGAATTACCACCAAAATTAAAATTTGTTGAAGGAAGGTTTCTCTGCGCAAAAGGAGATTTTGAGAAAACATTAAAAATTGTTGAAGAGGAACTAAAAAAAGACCTCTCCCCTACCTTAAAAAGACATTTCTTAACCCTTGGAGGGATTGCGAATCAACAGAAAGAAGAACATGAAGAGGCAATTGAATATTTTGAGAAATGTCTTGAGATATCTAAAAAAGAACGAGATTTTGTAAATGAAGCAATATTTATAACATATAAAGGAATTTCCCTTTTACGCCTTGATAACTATAAGGAAGCTTTAAAACAACTTGAAGAGGCCCTTTCAATTTTCAAAAAATTAAAAATTGGAGAACTTGAATCTCCTTGTCTAACAAGTTTATCTATTCTTTATCTTAATACTGGTTTTTGGGAAAAATTAAAAGAGAAAATAGAAGATTTTAAAAATAGGCATGGAAAGCTTCAACCTTTCTTAAAGGCAAAATTACTTGAAGGAGAGCTATATAAAGGAAATTGGCTTGAGGTTGAAAGATTAAGAAATGAATTAAAAGAAGAAAAATATGACTTAAGAGACTTAGAAGGAACAATTCTTAGATGGAAAGGAGAACTAAAAGAAGCTGAGAAGATTTTTAGAGAGGTTTTAAAAAGAACAAAAGGAGACCCAAGAGATGAAAGAGATATTGCTCGACAACTTTCGGAAGTTTTATTCTTAGAAGGAAAAAAAGAAGAGGCAGTAGAAACTCTAAAACCTTATTTTGAGAAAATCTCTTCCTTAAAATCAAATTTTGAAAAAGGGAAGCTTCTTTCTTCTTGGGGTTTTATAAACGAGGAACCAAGGTTTTGCGATAAAGCAATTAAGCTTTTCTCTAAGATTAGCCTACCTTTCCACATTGCTCAAACACAATTGAAAAAAGGAACCATTTTACTTCAAAAAAATAGAATAGAAGAAGCAATTGAAGAATTAAAAAAAGCAGAGGAAGTTTTTAAGGAGCTAAAATCAGAACTTTTCTTAAATGAAACAACCAAACTTCTTGCAGAATGCGCTAGAAAAACTTCATTAAGAAAAGGATATATCTACACCTATGACGAAATAAGTAAACTCCTTTCTTCAATTGACTCGGAAAAAAGGTTTGATGAAGCTTTATCCACAATTACAGAATTTCTAAATGCAGAAAGAGGAGCTCTAATTTTAAAAGAGAATGATAAAAATATTATTGTTTCTTCTTACAACATAGATGAAATAACTCTCCAGGACGCAAGGAAGATCTCAAAAACAATAACTGAAAAAGTTATAAAAGGAGAAGTCATAATCACAGGAGATGCAACAATAGATGAAAGATTTTACAAAATGGATTCCATTCAGAGAAATAAAATCCGTTCAATTTTATGTGTTCCAATAACTTATAAAAACAAAATTTATGGAGTTCTTTATCTTGATTCAACAATAAAAAAAGACATTTTCCTTCCTTCTGATAAAGAGTTCTTACAGTCAATTGGAAGGATTCTCGGCATTCTTTTTGCAAAAGGAGATCTCCTTTACCAAATAAAAGAGGAGTTAGCTCGGTTAAGAAAAATGACTTCCCCTCCACATTCTTTCCATTCAATAATTGGGATTTCAGAACCAATGCAAAAGATATATAAAACAATAGAAGAAATTGCTCCAACAGATGTAAATGTTTTAATCACAGGAGAAACAGGAACTGGAAAAGAACTTATTGCAAGAACGATCCACTCTTTAAGCAAAAGAAAAAATAGGCCCTTTGTAACTGTGGATTGTAGTTCCCTAACAGAAACCTTGCTTCAGAGTGAATTATTTGGTCACAAAAAGGGTTCATTCACCGGAGCAATAAAAGACAAAAAGGGAATGTGCGAAGAGGCAAACGGAGGAACTCTCTTCTTGGATGAGATTGGAGATGCTCCTCCTTCAATCCAAGCAGGACTCTTGCGAGTTACAGACCTTGGAGAAATTAGAAGGGTGGGAGAAACAGAAATAAGAAAGGTCGATGTTAGAATTATTTCTGCAACAAATAAGGATATCGAACAAATGGCTTTCTTAAGAGAATTTAGAGAAGACCTCCTTTATCGTTTAAACCAAATAAACATATCAATCCCTCCCCTAAGGGAAAGAAAAATTGATATCCCCATTTTACTTGAACATTATTTAAAAATATTTAGAGAAAAAAGAGAAAAGAAGATAAAGGGCTTTACAGAAGAAGCAATTGAGATTTTGAAAAATTATCCCTTCCCCGGAAATATTAGAGAATTAAGAAATATTGTAGAAATTTCTATAATTAAATGTAAAGGAGAATATATAAAAGAAGAAGACCTACCAGAAGAAGTAAAAAGAGAAAAAATAGAAGAGAAAAAGGTCTCATGGCCAGAGATAAAGAAAAAATGGGAAAGAGAAACAATCCTTTTAGCTCTTGAAGAAACAAATTGGGATATAAAAAAAACCGCAGAAAACTTAAAAATTTCAAAAAGACATCTATATAGACTAATTAAAGAATTTGAAATAAAAAAGTAAATTTTACGCCTCTTCTGTCCCTTTTATGACATTTTTGTCACAATAAAAATTCAGCAATTTCAATACTTTCTAAAGATTAAGCAATTTTTTATGACATAAATGTCACAAATTTTCTCTTTTTAACAATATAAGTATTTGATTTTCAATAACTTAATCTTTTTGGAACGAGTATTGCGTATAAAAATTACAAAAGAATAAAAGGAGGTGTACGTATGGTTACTTTAAATGTATTATTAATCTTATTAAGTTTTGTTGGGTCTTTGAAAAAGGGAACAAAATTAGAAAATTTAAGTAATCCAGAAATTGGAATGATTGTCTTAAGCGGTGATGGAACTGTAGGTTATTGTTAAAAAGTAAAAAATAAAGGAGGAGAAATGGTGGACTGGAAAAGGGGGTTAAGAAGACATGTAAAGATAATAACGATAGATGGATCAAAGTTTGAAGGGACTGTAACTGGAAGAAATGATAGAGGTTTATTTCTAAAAGTGGAAACCCCAATGGCGAACAACCGATCTGTTTTCGTCTCCCATCGTGCGATTTCTCATCTTGAAGTGAAAGACTGGGAGGAATAAAAATAAAACAAAAATAAAGGGTTTAGAGAGTAGAAAGTCCTACTCTCTTCCCTTTATTTTTAGAAACCTTTTATGATAGAGATAGAAAAAGAATTGGGATTTTTACTTGATTTTATTCCTGTTCCTCTTATCGCTTGGGACAAAGATTACAAAATTCTTTTCTGGAATGGAAGGGCAGAACAAGAATTTGGAAAACCAATAAAGGAAATCTTAGAACCAACACTTATGCGTGAGTTACAGGAATCAATTAAAGCTCAAAAAGAGGGAAATATTGAAGGAGAAGCCTTTGATGAAAAAGAGCCTTTTATAATCATCCAAAATATAGAAATAAAGCCTGAATTTGGAAGTAAAAGAATTTACGAATGGAGTTCTATTTTCCTTAATTTGAGTTCACAAATTAGGGGTTTATCAATGGCAAAAGATGTCTCAAAATTAGAAATACTCCAAAAAAGGATGCTTTCTTCAAGAAGGCTTGCAACAATTGGACAACTTATTGGGGGAATAGCCCATGAAGCAAACAATTTATTAATGGAAGTTTCATATGGAATTAATGCTGCCTTAGAATACATAAAGGACCCTGAAGTCCTTGAGGACGTCCAATTAGGTGCGGATGGGGTAAGGAGAATAAAAAATCTCTTAAAAGCTCTTCTCTCTAACACAAGAAAAATTAGAGGAGAGAAGAAACTCTTTAATGTAATTGATGTGGTAAAAGAAGTAGTTCATTTAGGTCAACAAGCATTATCCAAAAAATTAACAATTACAGCTTCTTATTTTGATCCAGAACCCTTAGTAATAGGAGACCCAGACCAACTTCATCAAGTGCTTATAAACCTACTAATGAACGCAAAAGATGCAATTGGAGAATCAAACGAGGGTAAAATTCACTTTGAAGTCAGAAATATCTTCCGCCTTGAGAAAGACGAAAAGGAAAAAGAATATGTCGCTATATCAGTTTCTGATAATGGATGCGGTATGGAACCTGCGGTAAAAGAAAAAATCTTTGAACTTTTCTTTACAACAAAAACAGAAGAAAATGGAGACGAAGGAGGCTCAGGAATAGGACTTTTCTTTGTCAACAGCGTAATAAGAGGAATGGGTGGTTGGATCGAAGTAGAAAGCGAAAAGGATAAAGGTTCTAAATTCACCCTCTTTATCCCCAAAAGTTAATACCTTTGGGGTCAGGTCTTGATTTTTGAATTCCTATGATTTCTAGATAATTTTTAGATTGCCGAAGGATTGTCTTCCTTTCTATAACTTATGTTGATAGAGAATCCTCTTAAGATTTTTGTAAGTTGGTATCGAAACCCTAAAGTTATTAAAATTTGGAGTAAATTCAAAAATCAAGACCTGACCCTAAGTTAGGAAAAGGGATTTTGTTTCCTAAAGTCTGGCAAAAATACCTCTCCAGAACCTCTTTCTTGGTTCCAACCATTTAAAAGCCCTAGTTCCAGTCTCTTATTCTCTGAGTAGATAATTTCATCTTCAGTAAGAGAACGATTTATTTCAGGAAAATTTTTTGCAAGATACAGAGGGTAATATTGAGTCATTAAGCTTACATAAATCTCTTTATCAATCTCTGCAATTTTCTTTAGAACACAAAAACTATTATCTAAATACCCAGGGAGAATTAAATGCCGAATGATTAAACCTCTTTTTGCAATTTGGTCCTTCAAATATAAATTACCGACCTGATTATACATTTCCCTAATTGCTTTCTCAGCTATTTTAGAATAACCAAAAGCTCTTGAATATTTCATTGCCAATTTATCATCCATATATTTAAAATCAGGTAGATAAATATCAACAAAACCTTTCATTTCTCTAAGCATATTTACACTTTCATAAGCATTCGAATTCCAAACAATTGGAATAGAAAGCCCTTTTCTCCGAGCAATAACAATAGCTTCTTTTATCTCTTTCCACCAAATTGTAGGAGTAACAAGATCAATATTAAGCGCACCATCTCTCTCAAGCCCAAGCATAATCTCAGCTAAGTCTAAAATGGAATATTCCCTCCCAAGATTTTCTTGAGAAATCTGATAATTCTGACAAAAAACACAATGAAGATTGCATCCGGAAAAGAAAATTGTGCCAGCTCCATTTTTTCCATTCCCAAAAGAAAGCTCTCCCACTAAAGGTGGTTCTTCCCCAAAATGTTTCCCATACCAGGCAATTTTTACTTTTCTTTCCTTCATCTTGTTCTTTCAAGCCGGGAAGCCGCAGCTTTATCAAGAATCACAGTAACATCAGAATGCAATTGTAAAGAAGAAGCAGGAACCTGCTTTGTAACAGGACCTTCTATAAACCGGGCACAAATTTCTGCTTTATGTTCCCCATTTGCAATAAGAATTATCTTTTCAGCTTCCAAAATTGTGCCAATCCCCATTGAAATCGCATAATGAGGAACATCTTCTATCTTATTATCAAAAAATCTCGCATTATCTCTAATTGTTACTTCTGCAAGCTTTTTAACCCGCGTTCTCCCAGAAAAAGACGAACCTGGCTCATTAAAACCAATATGACCATCCCGACCTATTCCAAGAAGTTGTAAATCAATCCCCCCCACTCTCTTGATCTCCTCTTCATACCACTTACAAAATTCTTCAGGATTTGAAGTGTCACCTCTTGGAATATGAACATTCTCTCGTCTTATATTTATTTCATAAAACAAATTTTCCCACATATAAAAATTATAACTTCTTCTATCTGTTGGAGAAAGCCCAAGATATTCATCTAAGTTAAAGGTAATCACATCTGAAAAATCAAGGCCCTCCTCTTTGTGTAATCTGATAAGTTCTTTATAAGTTCCAAGCGGCGTATTTCCTGTGGCGAGCCCTAACACAATTTGCTCTCTTTTCTTTATTTCTTCGGCTATTAATTTTGCGGCAAGTTTACTCATTTCTTCGTAATCAGAGGTAATTATTAATTTAAGCATATAAACCTCTCCTTTCTATAACACTAATATATTTTTAATTTTCGTCAAGAGAATTTTTTAGATTATTTCCTTAAAAACAAAGATTTCTCTTAGCACTTGACATAACTTTACTTCTTTTTATAATTATTTTATTATGATTAATTCAATCTTCCTTTTAAAATCAAAAAATCTCGAAAGGAGGTCTCTTTTCATCCCTCCAAAAAGGGAATTTTTTTATCTTCACTTCCAAATTACTCTTTTACTTAAAAGAAAAATTTCCCTTTAATTTAATTCTTAAATCTCAAAAAAATATTTTTAATAAACCTCTTTTTTTTAGAAACTCCCTTGAAAAGAATTGTGTTTTGTATAAATTAGAGAAAATCATTATGCAAAGTTAAGGTGGTTTTATGAAATATGTAAGAAAAGAAATTCAGGAATTGAAAGAATACAAAGTTCCACAAGAGAAATATGAAGTAAAGCTAAATCAAAATGAGTCTCCTTATGATGTTCCTTTAAATTTAAAAAAAGAAATATTAAAAAGAATGCTTAAAATAAACTGGAATAGATATCCGCCACGAACTGCCAATCCTTTAGTTGAAGCAATTGCTAAATATAATAATTTTCCCAAAAATGGAATAGTGGCAGGGAATGCCTCAAATGAAATAATTCAAGCAGTCTTCCAAACATTCTGTGAAAAAAAAGATAAAGTTACTTTCGTTTCTCCAAGTTTTCCAATATACACTTATCTTGCTAAAATTATGAATCTAACAATAATAGAGGTTCCCCTTTTAGAAGATTTCAGTTTTGATATAAGATCAATAATCAAAAAAGGAAAAAATTCAAAAATGGTCGTTTTAGCAGTCCCAAACAATCCTACAGGAACAACAATTTTTCTTCCAGAAATAGAAGAAATTGCAAAAAATATAAATGGAGTTTTAGTTTTAGACGAAGCTTATTTCGAATTCTCAAAGGAAACCGCAGTTCCCCTATTAAATAAATATGAAAATCTCGTTATAATTAGAACTCTATCTAAAGCTTTTGGACTGGCAGGCCTTAGAATCGGCTATCTTTTAAGTAATGAAACTTTAGCAAGCCAAATTCAAAAGGCAAAGCTTCCCTTCTCCTTGGGAATATTCAGCCAGGTGGCGGGAGAGGTTTTATTAAAAAATAAGGAATATAAAGAAGAGGTTGTAAAAAAAATCATAAAAGAAAGAGAGAATATTTTCTCCAAATTACAAGATCTTCCAGGAATTGAACCCATTCCTTCTTACACTAATTTTATCCTTTTTAAAACAAAATTTCTTTCTGGAAAAGAACTATTTGAAGAACTTTATAAAAAGGGAGTCCTTTTAAGATACTTCGACAACCCAAGATTGAAAAACACATTGAGGGTAACAATTGGAAAAACCAAAGAAAATAAAATTTTTATTGAAAGATTGAGAGAGGTTATAAATGAGAAAAACATCTGTTGAAAGAAAAACAAAAGAAACAGAGATAAAAGTTGAATTAAATATTGATGGGAGCGGAACTTACAAGATTGAAACTCCAATTGGATTTTTAAATCACTCCCTGGAGAATTTCGCTAAACACGGTCTTTTTGATTTACAAATAAAAGCAATTGGCGATTTAAACGTAGATCAACATCACCTTGTAGAAGATTGTGGGATTACCCTTGGTCTTAGCTTCAAAAAAGCTCTTGGAGACAAAAGGGGAATTAATAGGGCAGGATATTTTGTTTATCCAATGGATGAGGCCCTTGCTGTTGTAGCTGTGGACATAAGCGGAAGACCATATCTCCAATTTGAAGCAAAATTTAAAAGGAGATTTTGCGGAGACTTAGACACAGACCTTATCGAAGATTTCTTCTATGGATTCGCTACAAATCTTGGGGCAAATCTTGTAGTAAGGATGCCTTATGGCAGAAACGACCACCACAAAATTGAAGCCATTTTTAAGGCTTTTGGAAAGGCAATGAAAATGGCTTGCTCATTGGATAAAAGAGCAATTGAAGACATACCGAGCACAAAAGGAGTAATAGAAAATGATAGCAATAATTGATTATGGTGCAGGGAATCTCCACTCGGTAAAGAAAGCTTTTAATTTTCTAAAAAAAGAGACTATAGTAGCAACGGAGCCAAAAGATTTAAAAGAAATTAATAAAATTGTTCTTCCAGGAGTTGGGGCTTTTGAAGCAGCAATAAATAAATTAAAAGAAAATGGTTTTTATGAAATAATAAAGAATTGGCTAATTAATAATAGACCTTTTTTGGGCATCTGCCTTGGTATGCAACTTCTCTTCGAAGAAAGTATGGAATCTAAAGAATCAAAAGGCTTTGGAATCTTTAAGGGGAAATGTCTTAAATTTGAAAAAGGTAAAGTTCCTCAAATAGGATGGAACGAAATAGAAATTAAAAAGAATTCTCCTCTCCTTACAGGAATCAAAAATAAAACTTATTTTTATTTTTTGCACAGTTATTTTGTAGAACCTATCGATTCTGAAATAATTGTAGCTACTACCAATTACTATAAGAATTATCCTTCAATAATAGAAAAAGGTAATATAATAGGAGTTCAATTTCATCCTGAAAAAAGTGGAGAAATGGGTCTAAAACTCCTAAGAAATTGGGTAGAAAAATGTTAGCGATAAGAATCATCCCTTGTCTTGATGTAGAAAATGGGAAGGTTGTAAAAGGAGTGAAATTTAAAAATCTAAATAGCGTTGGAGACCCTGTTGAACTTGCAAGAACTTATTACAAAGATGGAGCAGATGAACTTATGTTTTTAGATGTAGGGGCATCTTACAAAAGTAGAGAAATCTTGATAGAAGTTGTAAAAAAGGTCTCTGAAGAAGTCTTTATCCCTCTAACTGTGGGAGGGGGGATCCGTTCTGTTTCAGATATAAGAAAAGTCTTAAATGCTGGGGCAGATAAAGTCTCAATCTGCACAAGTGCCATAAAAAATCCCTCCTTAATAAGTGAAGGAGCTAAAATTTTTGGTTCTCAATGTATCGTGCTTTCAATAGACGCTAAAAGAAAAGGGAACAAATGGATAGCATATACTCACGGAGGTAGATTTAACTCAGGATTATCTGTAATAGAATGGGCAAAAAAAGGTGAAGAATTAGGAGCAGGAGAAATTCTTCTTAATTCAATAGATAAGGATGGAACCAAAGAAGGTTATGATCTTGAACTCACTAAAATGGTCTCAGAAGCAGTGAATATTCCCGTAATCGCCTCAGGAGGAGCAGGGAATCTCGAACAAGTAGCCCTTGCCATTCTAAAAGGAAAAGCTTCCAGTGTTTTACTTGCATCTCTACTTCATTATGGTGAATATAAAATAAAAGATATAAAGAAATATCTAAAAGAAAGGGGGATTACCGTTAGATGATTGTGGCTTCTATTGATTTAATGGAAGGAAAAGCTGTCCAACTGAGAAGAGGAAAAGAAAAAATGTTGGAACATAGCCAACCTCTAAAATTGGCAGAAGAATTCGATAAATATGGAGAAATCGCAGTGATTGACCTTGATGCCGCGATGGAAAAAGGAGAAAATAAAGAAATTATCAAAAATATCCTAAAAATAGCTGAATGCAGGGTTGGAGGTGGAATTAGAAGTGTAGAAAAAGCCAAAGAGATGATTTCTCTTGGGGCAAAAAAGGTTATAATTGGGTCTAAGGCTTTTGAAAATGATAAGATAAACAAGACCTTCTTAAAAGAGCTCAAAAAAAAAGTAGGTAAGGGGAAAATAATAATAGCCATAGATGCTTTAAATGAAATAATTGTAACAAGAGGTTGGAAGCACTCTACAGGAATTTCTCTTTATAAAGCGATAAAAGATTTAGAAGAATTTGCCTCCGAATTTTTATTTACCTGTGTAGAAAAAGAAGGAACCTTAAAAGGTATAAACCTTGAGATTGTAAAGAAATTGTTAAAAGAGACAAAAAATAAAGTTACAGTAGCAGGAGGTGTAAGCACAATTGAAGAAATAAAAGAATTAGCTAACTTGGGATGTGATGTCCAACTTGGAATGGCTCTATATACAGGAAAAATTTCTTTAAAAGATGGGTTTATAGAATCTCTTAATTGGAAAACAGACCTCTTACCAACAATTACTCAAGATGATGAAGGTCAAGTTTTAATGCTTGCATATTCAAATAAAGATTCTTTAAGAAAAACTTTTGAAACAGGTAATATGTGCTATTTTTCTCGCTCGAGGGGAAAACTTTGGATGAAAGGAGAAACTTCTGGAAACATCCAAAAGCTTCTAAAAATAAGAGCTGATTGTGATAGAGATACCCTACTTGCCACAGTTCAACAAAAAGGAGTTGCTTGTCACCTCGAAACTTACACTTGTTTTGGAGAGAAGAACTTTAATTTGAAAGAATTGTATAAAATAATTAAAGACAAGATAAGAGATCCTAAAAACCGAGTCTCCTATGAAGACTTAAATAAGGAACTTTTAGAAGGAAAAGATAAAGAAGAGATTAAATTAAAGGCTGCAAATTTATTATACCTCGCGACCTTTGCTTTGGCAAAGAGTAATATTTCTTTTGACGAAGTTTTAAGCGAATTAAGGAGGTATAGAAAATGAACATTAAAGATGCAATTAAAAAAGTTGTAGAAGAAGAAAATCTAACTCAGGAAGAGGCATATAAAGTGGCTCTTTCAATTATGAACGGAGAAACAACAGATGCTCAAATAGCCTCGCTCATAACCGGAATGAGGATGAAGGGAGAAACCGTTGATGAAATAACTGGATTTGTAAGAGCTATGAGAGAAAAAGTAACAAAGATAAATGTTCCTATTGAATGCCTCATAGATACCTGTGGAACAGGTGGTGATGGAGTAGGAACATTCAATATCTCCACAATAAGCGCATTTGTTGCTGCAGGAGCAAATTGTAAAGTCGCAAAACATGGAAATCGTTCTGTATCAAGTAGATGCGGAAGTGCAGATTTGTTAAAAGAGCTCGGAATCAATATTGAAAATCCACCAGAAAAAGTAGAAAAGTGTATACAAGAAGCAGGATTTGGATTCCTATTTGCACCTCTTTTACATCCCGCTATGAAATACGCAATTGGGCCAAGAAGAGAGATGGGAATTAGAACAATATTTAATATCCTTGGTCCTTTAACAAATCCTGCAGGAGCAAAAAGACAACTATTGGGTGTTTATTCTAAAGAATTAACCTCCACAATTGCTAACGTTCTTCTTAATCTTGGATCAATTCACTGTATGGTTGTGCATGGAGAAGATGGCTTAGATGAAATAACAACAACAGGAAAAACTTTTGTAAGTGAATTAAAAATGGGGGAAATAATAGAATATACAATAACACCGGAAGACTTTGGAATAAAAAGGGCAAATTTAGAAGAACTTAAAGGAGGAACCCCAGAAGAAAATGCAAAAATAACAGTTAGTATTCTCAAAGGAGAAAAAGGTCCTAAAAGAGATGTTACTTTGCTAAATGCAGGAGCAGCTATATATATTGCAGGGAAAGCAAACTCCTTAGAGGAAGGTATCGAAAAAGCAAAGGAATCCATCGATTCAGGAGAAGCATTAAGAAAATTAGACCTATTAAAGAAGATAGCTCTATGATAGAAAAAAATATTCTAAAAAAGATCCTCGATTTTAAAAAAGTAGAAATTGAGAAAAGAAGGAGTTTCATTCCTCTTAGAACTTTTATCCAAAAAATACCAAAAGAAACAAGAGATTTTAAGAAAGCTTTAGAGGGAAACAAAATTTCTCTAATTGCTGAAATAAAAAGAATGTCTCCTTCTTCTGGAATAATAATGGAAAATCTTGATCCTATTGCTATAGCAAGGGAATATGAAAGTTCTGGGGCGAGTGCAATATCTATTATAACTGATGCAAAATTCTTCTGGGGCAAAGATAGTGACATACCTCTTGTAAAAGGAGGAGTTGGGCTCCCTATATTAAGAAAAGATTTCATCATAGACGAATATCAAATATATGAATCCGCCTATCTTGGAGCTGATGCAATCCTTTTAATAGCAAGAATCCTTGAATTAGAACAATTAAAAAAATTTATCCAACTTGCAAAAGACCTTGGACTTTATCCCCTTGTAGAGATCCACAAAAAAGAAGAACTACAGAAAGTCTTCTCTACCGAAGCAGAGATAATAGGGATAAACAATAGAGATCTCGAAACATTCAAAACATCTATTGACAACTCAATAAATTTAAAGAAATTTATCCCTGAGAAATATATAACAGTGAGTGAAAGTGGTATTAAAAAAAGAGAGGACGTCCAAATCTTAGAAGAAGCAGGATTTAACGCAATTTTAGTTGGAGAAACACTATTAAGGGAAAGAGAACCTGGAGAAAAAATAAAAGAACTTCTTGGAAGGTAAAAATGGAAGAAATTGAAAAACTTAGAAAAGAAGTAAAAAAGGTCGATAGAGAAATAATTAAACTTATAGGAAAAAGACTTTCAATAACAAAAGAAATAGGAAAAAGGAAAAAAGAAAAGGGAATCCCTTTAAGGGACTGGAAGGTAGAAAAAGAGGTTATAAAAAACGCTCTTCAGGCAGCTTCAAAAGAGAAACTTTCAAAGGATTTGGTAAAGGCTATTATGCAACATATAATAACGGAATCTAAGCTCCAGCAGGAAAAACTACAATCCCCTTCATACACAGGAGATAAAGAAGACATTCTAATCATTGGTGGACTTGGAGAAATGGGAAGATGGTTCGCAAACTTTTTCACGAATCAAGGGCATCATGTGCTAATTTATGATACAAAAGGGAAATCAAAAGATTTTAAATGCTTTGACAATTTGGAAGATGCAATTAATAAAGCAACCTGTATTTTAATAGCCACTCCTTTTGAAGTTATGCCAGAAATTATCGAGAAGATAATCAAATTGAATTTCAAAGGGATCGTCTTTGATATAGCAAGTTTAAAAAGCCCTTTAAAATCTGCAATCAAAAAAGCCATTAAACACAAAATAGCCTACACAAGCATTCATCCTATGTTTGGACCAAAAGTAAGCACCCTTTCTGATAGAATAATCTGCATCTGTAATTGTGGAAATAATTTTGCAGATGAAAAAGTAAAAAAATTCTTTAAAGATACAAGCGTATCAATTATAGAAACTTCCCTTGAAGAACACGACAAAAAAATTTCCTATATCCTTGGTTTATCCCATGTAATTAACATAATATTTATGAAAGCTTTAATGAATGGAGAGTATAAGTATGAAGAATTAAAGGAAATGGCAAGCACAACTTTTAATTCTCAATTAAAGACAACAAAAGACGTTATCACAGAAAATCCTTATTTATATTATGCGATCCAGAAATTCAATCCTTTTAAGAATAAATTATATAAAAACTTAGAGAGTGCTCTTAGATATGTAATAAAATCAGTGAAAGATGGTAAAAAGAAAAATTTTATTAATGTAATGGAAGAAGGAAAAAAATGGCTACAAGAAGAACAAAACTAAAAATTTGCGGAATTACAAACGAGGAAGACGCCCTAATGGTTTCAGAACTTGGAGCAGACGCAATAGGTTTTGTCTTCGCAGAATCGAAAAGAAGAATCACACCACAAAAGGCCAAAGAGATAGTAAAAAAACTTCCCCCATTTATTACAGTAGTTGGAGTTTTTATGGATGCTCCTCTTTCAGAAGTTAACGAAATAGCGGAATTTGTCCCTTTAGATGTGGTTCAATTACATGGTGATGAATCTCCAGAGTATTGTAATAAAGTGAATAGAAAAGTTATAAAGCGAATCTCTATCTCTCCTTTTGATTCAAAAGAAAATCTCATAAAAAAAATGGAACCATATTCTGTCTCAGCATATATTCTCGATCCAGGAAAAGGAAGCGGAAAAACATTCAATTGGGAAATTGCAAGAGGAATTAAAAAAACTCTAATAATTGCCGGAGGTCTTTCCCCTGAAAATGTCAAAATTGTAATAAAAATGCTTTCTCCTTATGGTGTTGATGTATCTACAGGAGTTGAAAAAATAGAGGGTAAAAAAGATAAAGAAAAAGTTAAAAAATTCATTGAGGAGGTGAGAACTTGTTAATTACAGGAATAATAGGCTATCCTCTAAAAATAACATTATCACCCCATATGCATAACGCCGCATTTAAAGCCCTTAATATTGAGGGAATTTATCTTAGTTTTCCAATTAAAAAAGAAAAGTTAAAAGAAGCCATTTATGGATTTCGCGCTCTTGGCTTTAGAGGTTTCAATGTTACAATTCCTTATAAAAAAGAAATAATTCAATATCTTGATGAAATCTCTCAAGAAGCAAAAACAATAGATGCTGTAAACACTGTCCTTATAAAAGAAGGGAAACTGAAAGGATTCAATACAGATGTCTACGGATTTAACCAGTCTCTTTCTCATTATAAAATTAATCTTAAGAATAAAAAAGTTATGCTAATTGGAGCAGGTGGAGTAGGATATGCTTGTTCTTATATAATAAACAAAAAAGAGCCTTCCCAATTTTTTATTACTGATAAAATTTCAGAAAAAGCTAAAAAACTTGCCAAGATTTATAACGCCGAGTTCATTCTCCTTAAGAATGTTAGAAAACTAATTCCGGAAATGGATATAATTTTTAACGCAACCCCAATAGATTTACAGGATAAAATTTTAAATTTACTTAAAGAAGGTTCTACTTACTACGACATAAACTATAAATTTAAAATGAAGCAAAAAAAGGGGATCAAAGTAGTGGATGGTTCTTTAATGCTTGTCTTACAAGGTGCTCGTGCTTTTACAATATGGACAGGTAAAAAAGCACCCATAGAAGTAATGAAAAAGGCTGCAGGATTCAAAAAATGATTAGATTATTAACCTCTGGTGAATCACACGGTAAAAGTCTGACTGTAATAATAGAAGGGCTACCGGCAGGATTAAAAATAGATCTTGACTTTTTGAATGAAGAACTCTCAAGGCGACAAAAAGGATATGGACGTGGGAATAGAATGAAAATTGAAAAAGATGAAATCGAAATTTTATCTGGAATAAGATTCGGAGAAACAATAGGTTCTCCAATAACTTTTTTAATTCAAAATAGAGATTTTGAAAACTGGAAAGATATAATGAGAATAGAAGGAGAAAAGAATGTAGAGAAAGTAACTTCTCCTCGTCCAGGACATGCCGACTTATCAGGAACTTTAAAATATAATAGAGAGGATATAAGAGACATCTTAGAAAGAGCCTCTGCAAGAGAAACTTCTGGAAGAGTAGCTGCAGGAGCAATATTTAAAACCTTTTTAAGAGAATTTGGAGTAAAAATTTATTCCCATACCATTTCAATTGGAAAAATAAAAATAAAGGAAAACAAAAGGAGTTTTGAAGAAATAGAAAATACTCCTCTAAGATGTAGAGATCCCGAAAGAGAGAAAGAGATGATGGAACTAATTGATGAAGCAAGAAAAAATGGAAACTCTCTTGGTGGGGTAAGTGAAATAATCGCAAAAGGAGTTTGCCCTGGAATAGGAAGTTATACTCATTTTGATCGAAGGCTTGATACAAAAATTGCAGGAGGAATGATGTCAATACCTTCTGTAAAAGCTGTTGAAATTGGAGAAGGAATTCAAAATACAGAAATGTTTGGTTCTGAAGTCCATGATGAAATATTTTATGATAAGAAAAAGGGATTCTATAGACTTACAAATAGAGCTGGAGGTATTGAAGGGGGAATGAGTAATGGAGAAGACATCATAGTGAGAATATTTATGAAACCAATTCCAACTCTATCTCAACCCCTCCGCTCTGTAGACCTCATTACAAAAAAACAAACCTTTGCCCAAAAAGAAAGAGCTGATACTTGCATTGTTCCTGCAGCTGGAGTTATTGGAGAGAGCGTTCTTGCATATATCCTAACCGACGCCTTTCTGGAAAAATTTGGCGGAGATTGCATGGAAGACATTAAAGCAAATTACAATTTCTATATAAAGAGGATTAAAAGTGTCTAACAATATAATTCTAATTGGGTTTATGGGCTCAGGTAAAGATTCTGTAGGCAAAGAGCTCTCAAAGAGGACTAATCTCTGTTTTTTTTCAATGGATGATTATATAACTTTTAAAGAAAAAAGATCTATAAATAGAATATTTGAAGAGTCTGGAGAAAAATACTTTAGAAAGATTGAGAAACAGACACTCCAGGAAATAAAAAATATAAAAAATACAGTGATTGCTACAGGAGGGGGTGTAGTAAAAGACAAAGAAAATAGGGAACTCCTTTCTAAGATTGGAAAGGTGGTTTATCTTTATGCTACTCTTCCCGCTATTAAAGAAAGATTAAAGAATGATGAAACAAGACCCTTAATAAAAAATAAAGATAACATTGAAAAAATCTATAACGAAAGGATGAAAAAAGGAATATATGAATTCGCAGATAAAAAAATTGATACCTCTTCAATTACAAAAGAAGAAGTAGCAAGAAAAATAATAGAAGAACTAAAAATTGAAAAAAAGTGGGGGAAAAATCTCTTTAAAATAATCAAAATAAAAACAAGTTCTAAAACTTATCCGATTATCATTGGATATGATCTTTTTGAAAAAGATTATTTAAACATAAGTCCTACTAATAAAGTAGTGGTAATATCAAACCCATTAATTAGTTCATTATATTACTATGAAATAGAAAATATATTGAGAAAAAAAGGATTAAATTCTTTAATATTCACAATTCCCAGTGGCGAAAAATACAAAACTCTTGACACTGTAAAAGATGTTTATGATTTTCTTCTTAAAGAAAAAATGGATAGATCCGGAACCATCTTGGCTCTCGGAGGAGGGGTAATTGGTGACTTGGGAGCTTTTGTGGCTTCTACATTTAAAAGAGGAATCCCTATTTTTCACATTCCGACTACCTTAATTGCCCAAGTAGATTCTTCAATTGGTGGGAAAACCGGCGTGGACCATCCTCTTGGGAAGAATATGATTGGAACATTTTATCAGCCTGAGAAAGTTATTGTTGATATTAAAAAACTCTTATCTCTTCCTGAGAAAGAATTCAGAAACGGCCTGGCGGAAGTGATAAAATACGGAATAATAAAAGACGCAAAGCTTTTCTATCTCTTGGAGGAGAAACAAAAAGAAATCTTAAATAGAGACATCCCAACCCTATTAGAAATCGTAACAAGATGCATCAAGATTAAAAAAGAAGTTGTAGAAAAAGACGAAAAGGAAGAAAAAGGGAAAAGAGAAATTCTAAATTATGGTCATACAATAGGTCATATTATAGAAACTTTAACAAATTATTCTAAATATACTCATGGAGAAGCGATTGCAATTGGAATGGTGGAAGAGGCAAAATTAGCCCTAAAAGAAAAAATACTCCGAGAAAGAGATTTTTTGAGAATCCAAGAATTAGTCTCAAAATACCAGTTGCCAACATCACTTCCAGATAATATAAATTATAAAGAGATGAGAAAATTTGTAGCACAAGACAAAAAAGTGAGAAATGGAAAAATAAGATTACCAGTTCCAAAAGGAATAGGTAAAATAATTTTTAAGGAGGTAGAATGCAAAAATTTCTTGTAATTCATGGACCAAACCTTAATCTTTTAGGCAAAAGAAAACCGGAAATTTATGGAAAAATGAATCTCGAAAAAATAAATGAAGAGATAAAAAAATTTGCTAAAGAAAATAAAATTGAGGTAGAAATAAAGCAGTCAAATAGCGAAGGAGAAATTGTGGAATTTATCCATAAGGCAAAAGGATATTCAGGAATAGTTATAAATCCGGGTGGTTATACTCACACCTCAATTGCGATTAGAGATGCAATTGAAGCTATGGAAATCCCAACAGTAGAGGTCCATTTAAGTAATATATACGGTAGAGAAGAATTTAGACACACAAGTATGATTGCTCCTGTATGTAAAGGACAAATCAGTGGCCTTGGTTGGTATGGATATATCCTTGCTCTTAATTATCTATTAAAGGAAAGTAAAAATGAATTATAATTTACCCGATGAAAGAGGATATTTTGGAAGATTTGGAGGGAAGTTTATCCCTGAAGTTTTAATGAATGCAGTCTCTGAATTAGAAAAAGCATATAAATCTCTTAAAGAAGACAAAAATTTTAATGATGAGTTAAATTACTATTTAAAGGAATACGCTGGGAGGCCATCTCCTTTATACTTCGCAGAAAGGCTTACCCAAAAAGTAGGCGGAGCAAAAATATATCTAAAAAGAGAAGATATGATGCACACAGGGGCTCATAAAATAAATAATACCTTGGGTCAGGCTCTCTTAGCAAAAAAAATGGGAAAAGAAAGGGTAATTGCTGAAACTGGGGCAGGTCAACATGGAGTAGCAACTGCAACAGCTTGCGCCCTTTTGGGTTTAGAGTGCCACGTTTATATGGGAACAAAGGATATAAAAAGACAAAAAATGAATGTTTTTAGAATGAAACTTCTTGGAGCAGAAGTAATTCCAGTGGACTCAGGTTCGAAAACTCTTAAAGATGCAATAAATGAAGCTATAAGAGATTGGGTTACTAATGTAGAAACAACTCACTATTGTATTGGTTCTGTGGTAGGGCCTCATCCTTATCCAATGATGGTAAGAGATTTTCAATCTGTGATAGGAAAAGAAACAAAGTCACAAATTTTAGAAAAAGAAAATAGACTCCCAGATTTAATCATAGCTTGCGTAGGTGGAGGGAGTAATGCCATAGGAATTTTTTATCCCTTTATAGGAGAAAAAATTAAAATGATTGGAGTCGAAGCAGCTGGGCTTGGGCTTGATACAAAAAAACACGCGGCAAGTCTATGCAAAGGAGGAATTGGAACCCTTCACGGAGCTATGAGTTATCTCCTACAAAATAAAGACGGACAAATAATGGAAACTCACTCAATTGCTCCTGGTTTGGATTATCCTGGGGTAGGGCCAGAACATGCTTATCTAAAAGAAGAAGGGATTGTAGAGTTTACAGCAGTAAAAGATAAAGAAGCCTTAGAAGCTTTTGATATTCTATCAAAAACCGAAGGAATAATTCCAGCTCTAGAAAGTTCTCATGCCCTTGCCTATGCAATAAAAATTGGAAAGAATATACCAAAAGATAAAATAATTATTGTTAATCTTTCCGGAAGAGGGGATAAAGACTTAGAAATTGTTGAAGGACTATTATGATGGGATCTTCAAAAATCCAAGAAAAATTCAAAGAATTAAAAGAAAAAAATGAGATGGCTTTAATTCTTTATGTAACAGGAGGATTTCCAAATCTTGGAGAATCAATGAAGATTATAAAAACTCTATCAAAAAGTGGTGCAGATATAATTGAGATAGGAATACCTTTTTCAGATCCCATTGCGGATGGCCCCACAATACAACACTCCTCACAAATATCTTTAACAAAAGGGACTACATTAAAGAAAATACTTTCTGCTGTAAAAAAATTAAAAGTGAATGTCCCTCTTGTTTTCATGAGCTATTTGAATCCCCTACTTGCCTACGGACAGGAAAAATTCATAAAAGATATGAAAGACAGTGGGGTAAGTGGTCTTATAATTCCAGACTTACCTGTTGAAGAAGCATCAGAATGGATTTCTTTATCTAAAGAATACGAAACAGAACTTATCTTTCTTTTAACCCCTACCTCTCCATTAAATAGAAGGAAAAAAATTGTAAGCGTATCAAGGGGTTTTGTGTATTGCGTTACAGTAACAGGAACCACAGGAATTAGAGAAAGACTCCCAAGCTATCTTGATAAATTCCTAAAAGAAGTAAAAAAATTAACAGACCTACCAATAGCTGTGGGATTTGGAATCTCAACCCCAGAGCAAATAAAAATGCTTCACGGAAAAGCCGATGGTGTAATTTTAGGAAGTAGAATAATAGAAGCAATAATAAATAAAGAAAATTTGATAGATTTAACCCGACAACTTAAAGAGGCAACAAAACTATGAAAAGGTTAAATATATTAGGGAGGAAATAATATGGTAATAACGATGAGCTCAACTGCAACAAAAGAAGATATAAACCAAGTAAGGGCAAAAATAAAAGAGCTTGGTTATGATACAAAAGTTTTTAAAGGGGTAAAAAAAACTGTAATTCATGTAATTGGAGCAACCGATAGAGAAAGGATTATTCTTGCAATTGAACCTCTTCCAGGCGTAGAAAAGATTACTCCAATTTTAAGTCCTTTTAAACTTGGAAGTAGAGAATTTCATCCTGAAGATACAATTGTAAAAATAGATGGGGTTTCAATTGGAGGGAAAGAAATCGTTGTTATGGCTGGTCCTTGCGCTGTGGAATCAGAAGAAATTGTTTTGAAAGTAGCACAAGAAGTTAAAAAAGCAGGAGGAAAGATCTTAAGAGGAGGTGCTTTTAAACCAAGAACCTCCCCTTACAGTTTTCAGGGGCTAGGAGAAAAGGGACTAAAAATATTGGGGAAAGCACGGGAAAAAACGGGTCTTCTCATAATAACTGAAGTTCTTTCAGAAGTTGACGTCCCACTTGTTGCAAAATACGCAGATATCCTTCAAATTGGAGCTAGAAATATGCAAAATTTCCAGCTGCTAAAAACAGTTGGAAGGTTTAACAAACCTGTTCTTTTAAAAAGAGGTATATCTGCTACAATTGAAGAATGGCTTATGTCAGCTGAATATATTCAAGCGGAAGGAAATCCAAACGTAATTTTATGCGAAAGAGGGATAAGAACTTTTGAAACCTATACTCGTTATACTCTTGACATAAGTACAATCCCAGTAATAAAAAATCTTTCTCACTTACCAATTGTTGTAGATCCAAGCCATCCTGCTGGAGATAGTAGATATGTTCCCTCCTTAGCAAGAGCTGCAATTGCAGCTGGGGCTGACGGATTAATTATAGAGGTTCACCCAGATCCTTCCCACGCACTTTCAGATGGTAAACAATCAATCACTCCTCTTACCTTTCAGGAATTAATGGAAGATTTAAGAAAAATAGCGAAAGTTGTAGGGAGAGAACTATGAAAAAGGTAATATATCAAGGAGAACCAGGTTGTAATAGCGAAGTTGCCTCCTATAAATTCTTCCCTAAGGAGGTGAAAAGAATTGGGGTTAAAACATTCAGAGAAATTTTTGAAAGAGTTCAAAAAGAAAAAGATACATATGGAATTGTTCCTGTGGAAAATTCCCTTACAGGGAGTCTTCACCAAAACTATGATTTACTTCTTGAGTTTGATGTTTGGGTGATTGGGGAAGTGAAGCAAAAAATAGTCCATAATCTATTGGCTCCTAAAGGAATAAAGTTAGAAAATATAAAAGAAGTTTGGTCTCATCCTGAAGCTTTGGCTCAATGCAGAGAATTTCTTTCTTCACATCCTGAATATAAAGTGGTCTCAGTTTACGATACCGCAGGCGCAGCAAAAATTGTAAAAGAGGAAAAGAGAAAAGATGTAGCGATTATAGCAGGACCTCAAGTGGCAAAACTTTACGGCTTTAAAAAATTAAAAAGTGGAATTGAAAATCATCCTCATAATTTTACAAGATTTCTTATAATATCAAAGAAAAAAGAAGTCTACTCAGGAGAAAATGCAAGAACAATGCTTGTATTTGGAGTAAAAAACGAACCCGGAATCTTGTTTCGCTGCCTAAGCATTTTTGCCTTGAGAAATATAGACCTGACCAAATTAGAATCTAGAGCTACCTTTGGAAAACCATACGATTATCTCTTCTATATAGATTTTAGGGGAAGTCTTGAAAATGAAAATTGTAGCCATGCTGTAGAGACTTTAAAAGAAGTCGTAACTTATATGAAAATTTTAGGAAGTTATCTTGTAAAGGACTAAAAGTGAAACTCATTTTATCAAAATCTCCCAAGATAAAAGGCAAAATAAGAGTAAGTGGAGATAAGTCAATAACTCATCGTGGTTTAATAATTGGATCAATCGCTGAAGGGAAAACAATTCTAAGAAATTATTCAACATGCGAAGATTGTTACTCCACCTTAGAAATTATGAAAGAGCTTGGAGTTCAGATTAAAGAAGATAATAAAGTATTAGAAATAGAAGGAAAAGGGCTTACCGGATTAGCTGAACCATCTAATATTTTAGACTGCAGAAATTCAGGAACATCTATGAGATTAATCGCAGGTCTTTTAGCAGGACAAGATTTCTTCTCTATTCTTACAGGAGATAAATCCCTCCTCAGCCGTCCTATGAAAAGAATTGTTGAGCCTCTTAGAAGGATGGGAGCTATAATATATGGGAGAAATAACGATGAATATGCACCTCTTGCAATAAAAGGGACGAAGTTAAAAGGAATAGACTATAAGTTACCTATTCCAAGCGCACAAGTGAAATCTTCTTTATTGATCGCTTCCCTTTATGCTAGGGGAAATACAATAATAGAAGAGCCTACTCAAAGTAGAGATCATACAGAAAGAATGTTAAATTTATTTGGGGCAAAAGTAGAATTTAAGGGCAATAAGATAATCTTAAAAGAAAAAAATAAGCTAAACGCTCAAGAGGTTTTTATCCCAGGAGATATTTCCTCAGCGGCTTTTTTCATTGTTCTTGCATCTTGCCAAGAAGATTCAGAACTCTTAATTGAACAAGTTGGAATAAATCCAACGAGAACAGGAATCATTGAAATTCTAAAAAAAATGGGCGCCCAGATTTCTATCTTAAACAAAAAAGAGATTTGTAATGAGCCAGTAGCTGATATACTTATAAAAGGCAGCAGTTTAAAAGGAATAGAAATTGGAGGAGATATTATACCAAAACTAATAGATGAACTTCCTATCCTTGCTCTTGCAGGAACCCAGGCGAAGGGGAAAACAATTGTAAGGGACGCTAAGGAACTTAGAGTAAAAGAGAGCGATAGAATTCATACAATAACAGAGGGATTAAGAAAATTAGGAGCAAAAATTGAAGAAAAAGAAGATGGTTTTATAGTAGAAGGACCAGTAAAACTAAAAGGAAATATTTGTGAAAGCTTTGGAGATCATAGAATTGGAATGACATTAGCAATTGGCGGTCTTTTAGCAGAAGGAGAAACAACAATCTTGGAAGCAGAGTGTATCAATGTTTCCTTCCCTGAGTTTATCCGGACACTCAGGAGGATTAGTGGTAAAAACAATATTGTCGAAAAAAATTAAGTTTATACATAAGAAAATAAAAGCAAAATCTTCTCCTGAGGCAGTGTTTGAAAGAATTTATAAAGAAGATCCTTATAGTTTTATTTATGAGTCAATTGTTCACCTCAAAAAAAGAGGGGAATATTCTCTTTTAGGTGGAAGACCTTTTATTATATTAAAAAGTTATAAAGAAGACATAGAAATTGAAGTTTATGGAAAAAAATATAAAGAAAAGGGAAACCCTCTTAATAAAATTAGAGAACTTATCTCTATAGTAACCAACTATCCATACATTCCTGGTTTCTCAGGAGGAGCAGTGGGTTATCTTTCCTATGACACAGTTAGATTTTTTGAAGAAATACCGGATAAAAATCCTGACGAGATAAAAGCTCCTGAAACTTATTTTATGTTCCCTTCGGAAATAATCCTCTTTAGTCATAAAAATGATACTGTGGACATAATACTCTACAGCACAAATGATGAGGAAGAAGAAAACAAAAGAATAGAAGAACTGGTAAAAATTATAAAAGGGGCAGAAGAAAAAGAATATAAAATAAAAGAAGGAGAACCAATAGAACTTATTGGAAATTTTACAAAAGAAGAATATTGCGAGATGGTGAAAAAGGCAAAAGAATATATTTATAAAGGAGATATATTCCAGGTTGTTCCCTCTCAGAGATTTAAAGCTCCAATAAAAAAAGATCCAATGAATATATACAAAGCTCTCAGGATTACAAACCCTTCGCCTTATATGTATTACCTCAGGTTCAATGATTTATTCATTCTTGGGTCTTCTCCAGAAACTTTAATAAAGCTTGAACCAGGAGGTCTTGTGACAAGCAACCCAATTGCAGGAACAAGGAGAAGGGGTAATACAGAAGAGGAGGACAAACTCTTAGAAAAAGAATTATTAAATGACGAGAAAGAATTAGCAGAACACGTGATGCTTGTTGACCTTGCAAGAAATGACATTGGAAGAGTTTGTGAATTTGGAAGTGTTAAGGTTTCAGAATTCATGCGAATTGAAAAATACGCTCAGGTTATGCACATTATTTCTGTGGTTAATGGGAACCTCCTTTCTGATAAAGATGCTTTTGATCTTGTGGCAGCAACATTTCCGGCAGGAACTGTTTCTGGCGCACCAAAGATAAGAGCAATGGAAATAATTGATGAATTAGAACCAGTAAGAAGAGGAATTTATGCGGGAGCATTAGGGTATTTTGGTTTCGCAGGAAATATGGATCTTTGTATTGCCATAAGGACAATTGTAATATACAAAGGAATGTTATATATCCAAGCAGGAGGTGGAGTAGTTGCAGATTCAATTCCTGAACTCGAATATAAAGAGACAATTAACAAAATGAGCGCTTTAAAAAGAGCAATCGATTTTTCCCAATGATTCTCTTAATAGACAATTACGATTCCTTTGTTTATAATCTCGCTCAATATTTGGGAGAATTAGGAGCAAAAATTAAAGTAAAAAGAAACGATAAAATTTCTATTGAGGAAATAGAGAAAATGAACCCAACAACCATAATTATCTCACCAGGCCCAGGAACCCCAAAAGATTCAGGAATAAGCCCAGAAGTCGTTCTCCATTTTAAAGGAAAAATTCCTATTTTGGGTGTTTGCCTTGGGCATCAGGTAATTGGAGAAGTCTTTGGAGGAAAAGTTAAAAGAGCTGAGAAAATTCTCCATGGGAAAACTTCTATAATTTATCATGATGGAAAAACAATTTTTGAAAATATTGAAAATCCTTTTGTTGCCACTCGTTATCATTCTTTAATAGTAGAAAGGGATAGCCTTCCAAGCTGTTTTGAACTTTCAGCATGGACAGAAGACAACATAGTTATGGGAATAAGACACAAAAAATATAACATTGAAGGAATTCAATTCCATCCTGAGTCAATCTTAACTGAGGTAGGGATGAATATATTAAAAAATTTTATTAAAGAAAGAGAAATATAAAATGAAGATTATAAAATATAGGGAAATAAAAGAAGATTTTTTTGAATATAAAAAAATTGAAGATAAAAGGTTTATTCAAAAGATAATTAAAGAAATAAAAGAAAAAGGAGATAAAGCTCTTATAAAATATACAAAAAAATATGATAAAGTCTCTCTAAAGGAAATAAAAGTTAGTCAATCAGAAATAGAAAATGCTTATAGAAAAGCAAAAAAAGAAGATTTAAAAGCAATAGAAAAAGCAGCTAAAAATATAAAAAAATTTTCAGAAAAGCAAAAAGAGCAATTTAAAGATTTCGAATTTGAAATTCAAAAAGGTGTATTTACAGGACAAAGAGTAATTCCGATTGAAAGAATAGGAATTTATGTCCCGAGTGGGAATTTCCCCTTGGTTTCTACCTTGATTATGTGTGCAATACCTGCTCAAGTAGCCGGAGTATCTGAAATAGCCGTAGTCTCCCCTCCAAGATTTGAAAATAGTATTCACCCTTTAATTTTAGCAACTGCTTATTTTCTCAAAATAAAAGAAATCTACAAAATAGGAGGAATCCAAGCAATTGCAGCCTTAGCTTATGGAACTGAAAGCATTAAAAAAGTTGATAAAATAGTCGGTCCAGGAAGCAAATATGTAGCATCTGCAAAAAAGGAAGTTTTCGGAGATGTAGGGATAGACTTCATAGCAGGACCAACAGAAATAATGATAATTGCAGATGAAAGTGGAGAACCAGAACTAATAGCTATGGATTTACTATCCCAAGCCGAACACGATAAGGAAGCATTCCCAATCCTTGCCACAACTTCTAAAGAACTTGCATCCAAAGTAATAAAGGAAATAAATAAACAAATAGAAAATCTTCAAACAAAAGAAATAGCAAGAGTATCCATAGAAAATAAAGGGCTCATAGTTCTCTTAGAAAATATGGAGGAAGGAATTATCTTTGCAAATAAAATGGCTCCGGAACATTTAGAATTACACATAAAAAATCCAAAAAATGTTTTAAATAAGCTTAGGAACTACGGCTCTTTATTTATTGGAAAATATTCTGTTGAAGCTCTTGGAGATTACTCAAGTGGACTTAATCACACTTTACCCACAAATACTGCTTCCAAATACACAGGAGGTCTTGGTGTTAAAGATTTTTTGAAACTCCAAACGACATTAAGAGTAACAAAAGAAGGATTCAAAGAAATAGGACCAATAGCTGAAAAACTCGCAGAAATTGAGGGACTATCTGCCCATAAGAACTCAATAAAGATTAGGTACTCTCGGTAATCACAAAATAAACTTATTTCTTTTTAAAATTTTTCTCCAATGAAATAAACTTGACTTTGGAAGAGATTTTAAATAAAATATAAAAAATTAAAAGGAGGAGAAATGAGTTTAATGGAGATTCTAATAAAAGGCGGATGGACAATGATCCCCATAGGAATTACCCTTTTTGTAGGAATTTACTTCTCTATTGAGAGATTCCTTTACTATAAAAAAAGTCAAATCTCAATCGATAACTTGCTAAAAAAAATTTGTGCTTGGCTAAAGGAGAAAAACATAGAAGAGGCAGTTAAAGAATCCAAAAATTATGATGTTCCTGTAACAAGAGTAATAGCAAAAGGAATTATCTCAGGGAAAAAAGAATCTATGTTTGCAACCGCATCTGAAGAGCTAAAGAATTTGGAAAATGGCCTCGGAGTTATAGCTTCAATGGGATCCATAGCTCCTATGCTCGGCTTTCTTGGAACCGTTTTAGGAATGATAAAGGCGTTTATGCAAATTGAAATCTTAGGAGGAAGTGTGAACCCTTCCAATCTTGCAGGAGGAATTTGGGAGGCTCTTGTTACCACTGCAGCAGGGTTACCAGTTGGAATTTTGTTTATCCTAATCTATAATGGGTTATCCGATAAAATGAATTCTATTCTAAGAGATATAAATAAAGCAATCTCCGAAATATCAATATTCTTGGAGTAACAAATGGAAATGAACTCAAGATTTAAAAGAATCTCTGTATTCCCCATAATCTCTATAGCAGATATTGTCTTATTGCTTCTTGTTTTCTTCCTCCTTACTTCCACTTATATAATTCAACCTGGAATTCAAGTTCATCTTCCAAGAACGACTACAAAGGAAGCTGTAAGTGAAGAAAAAGTAATAATAACGATAACAAAAAGTGGGGCCGTTTATCTTGGAGAAAACCCAGTCCAAATTTCTAACCTTCCATATTTGCTTAAAGATGATATAGAAAAGATAATCTTAATAAAAGCAGATCGTGAACTCCCTATAGAGATGGCTGTAAAAGTAATGGAAATGGTCAGAAGAAGTGGCGCAAGCAAACTTGTAATAGCCACAACCCCAAAATTAGAGTGAAAACAAAATTAACCTCTCTAACATTAACTATCTTAACATATTCAACTTTAATCCTTCTTCTCTCCGTTATTACTTTTAAACTTAAACCCTTAGGAGGAGAAATCTTAACTCTTGGCTTTGAAACAGAAGAAATAGAAGAAAGAGAAGTAAATCGGGAAGTAGGTGGAGCAGAAGATGTTTTTTCTTCCATTGGAGATCTCCCCATAATAGAAAATAAACCTAAAAAAGGTTTGTCTCCTCTTCTAAAACCTCCTTATAAAGAAGGAGAAATAGAAGAAAAGGGAAAAAGTAGTGGGTATAGAATTTCTGGAGAACTCTCGAAAAGGAAATTAATCCATTTTGAAAATCCGAAATATCCTAAAGATGAAAATGAAAATACTGAAGTAAAATTGGAAATAGAAGTAACACCAGAAGGAAAAATCAAAAGCATTAAAGTTATAAAGACAGGAGGTCTTTCATTTGATAAAAGCGCAATTGAAGCGGTCCAAGAATGGGAATTTCAACCTCTTTCTCCTACTCTTCCCCAAGAAAATCAAAAAGGAATTGTGACAATATACTTTGAAATAAGATGAGTTTCTCGATTACAATATTTTTTAATACTCAATTTCAGGTTCAAAGAGAAAATTTAATAAAATTTATGTTATCTGTAATAATAGGAATAATTCTCATCTTAACAGGTCTTGATCATACAAATAAAGGTTTTTCCCGATTAAGTGGTGAAAAAATAAGACAAATGCTCTGGAAAACAACAAAAAATCCAATTCTCGCTTATACTTCAGGAATAATTCTTGCAATTTTATTTGAATCTAGTACCCTAACAGGTGTAATGTTACTTAGCTTACTTGAATCCTCTCTTATAGAACTATCCACTTCCCTTATTATACTTTTAGGAGCAGCTCTTGGTTCTACTTTTACAGTCCAAATTATAGCAACAGAAATAATTCAATATAGCCCATTTATTGTTCTTTTAGGTTTCATTCTATGGCAATCTAAGAAAAAATGGAGTTATCTTGGAAGAATTCTATTTGGTTTTGGTTTAATATTTTTTTCTATCTGGTTAATAAGAGAAAACATTCAACCTCTTAAGGATTTATTTGCTGTAAAAATCAACCCTGTTTTGCTTTTCTCTTTTTCTGCATTCCTCACCTTTTTGCTATATTCAAGTGCAGGAGCTCTTGGATTACTCATTGCTTTTGCAGGAATCTTAGACTTATCAAAAGTTATACCTATAATTCTTGGAATAAATATCGGAACAACTTTCTCAATCCTGCTTAGCTCTACAAGATTTTCTTCTTCTTCCGGAAAGGCAATGGGGGTAGGCTACTTCTTTCTAAAACTTCTCTTTGTGCTTCTATCCTCCTATATGCTTTTCTTTCCCAAAAACTTAATTCCTACTGGAAGAGAAATTGCCAATTTCCATACACTTGTAAATTCTTGGGGAATATTTCTAATCCCTCTATGTTTCCCTCTTGGAGCTTTTTTAAAGAAGATTTTTGGGGAAGAGAAATCCAAGCTAAAACTTGATCCTCTTTACCTCTCCTCTTCTCCAGTGGCAATCTCAAAATCCTATGAGGTTCTTAAGGAATCCATTGAGATAACAAGAAGTATGCTCGAAGAATCATTAGAAGTTTTAGAAAAAAATAACGATCCATTGAGAAGACTTATAATTTCTAAAGACAACATAATTGACAAAAATCAAGAAGAACTAATCGCCTACACCTCCAAACTCCTTGGAGAAGAACTATCAGTTAAAGAAAGTAATAAATGCGTAACAATTCTCAAAATACAAAATGAGATTGAGCATATAGGAGACCTAATTAGTAAAAGTATTATGAGAAGCGCAGAAAAGAAAATAAAATGGGCTTACTATTTTTCAAAAGAGGGATTTAAAGAAATAAAAGAGTGCTATAAAATGACTCTTTTAAATATAAAAGAGGTAGAAAACGCACTCTCTAAGATGGACAAAAATATAGCAAAAAAGCTCCTTCTTTCACAAGAAAAGACTCAAGAACTCTTAAAGAATTATAAAGAAAGTCACATAAACCGTCTAAAAGAAGGAAAAAAAGAAAGCATAGATACAAGTGCTCTACATCTTGATTTATTGAATGATTTTGATAGAATAAATTATCATATTTATAATATTGCAAAAGTAATATTGGGTCAATTATGATCACTGAAAGTTATCAGGTTTTTTGCGAAGAATTTGAAGGTCCCCTTGACTTATTACTTTATCTTGTAAAAAAGCAAGAAGTCTCCATTCGAGATATTTCTCTTTCCCGTATAACAAGGGAATACTTACTCTTTGTAAAAGATCTTCAAAAAATAGACTTTGATGGTGCTGGAGATTTTATAAGATATGCTGCTACTCTTCTCTCGATAAAAGCAAAAGAACTCTCTTATGAAGAGAAAAGAGAAGAATCTGAAGAAGATTTCGAAACAAAGGAATCCTTGATCGAGAAACTTTCTAAATACAAAAAATTCAAAGAAGCAGGAATTTATTTAGGGGAAAAATTAAAAATTGCAAATACGATGTTTGGAAGACCTTTGGTAAATGTAGAGAAAGAAATTCCTATTTCAATTGAGGAGTTAAATTCCCTCTTAAAAGAGATAAAAAAGAAATCCTCATTTAATCCACCTGCAACGATTCTATTTCATATAGATAATCTTATTGAGAAAATAACAAATACCCTAAAAAGGTTTAAAAGATTTCTCTTCTCAAGTCTTATAGAAGATACCAAAAAGGAAGAAAAAATTGGACTATTTTTTGCTCTTCTTGAAGTAATAAAAAGGGGTAAGGCAAAAGTTTTTCAAAAAGAACCATTTGATGATATAATAATTGAAAGGAAATGAATATAAAATTTGACAATTTATCAGAGGGTATTAAAGAACTCTTGAGAAAAAGAGAAGTATATGATGATGAGACACTAGAAAGATTTATAAATCCATCCTTTGATCACCTCCGTCCTTGTTATGAAATTTTAAAACCCGAAATAGAAATGGTAAAAGAATTTATAAAAAAGGGGAAAAGAATACTTATATGGGGAGACGAAGATATCGACGGTATAACTTCTACTTTAATTATGAAATTTCTTTTTAAAGACTTATTTGATATTGAAGTTTCCTATTATATTCCGAATAGAGAAAAAGAAGGCTATGGTCTATCCAAAGGGGGAATTGACAAAGCTCAAGAGCAAGGAATAGATTTAATAATAACAGTTGATTCTGGGACAGATAGCTTTGAAGAAGTAGAGTATCTAAAAAGTAAAGGGATGGAAGTAATAATAACAGATCACCACGAATTAAAAGAAAAAATACCAAAAGTTCCTTTTCTAAATCCAAAATTTTTACCTTTTGGTTACAAGAATCTTGCCGGAGCTGGGGTGGCTTTTAAATTTGCGGATTGTATTTATTATGAATATAAAGGAGAAAAAGCCAAAACTTGGACAAAAAAAATCCCTGAGATTCCAATTCTTGCTTTTATAGGAACAATTGTAGATAAAGTTCCTTTAGTGGATGAGAATAGAATTTTATATTGTGAAGGATTGAAATTATTAAAAGAAGCAAAGAAACCCCCTTTTTCTTTATTCTCAAATAAGAATGACATTTTGAACGAATTAAAACCCATCTCTTCAGGAAAAAGTAATCTTATATTTAAGTTTTTCTCTGCGGATTCAATAGAAGAAGCAGATAGAATTTATGGAATCTTAAAATCTAACTATAAAGCTTGGGATAAAAATGTGCGAGAGGAATTCTTGGCAATAAAGGAAGAATTGGAAAATGGAAAAAGAGTTGTATTTAGAAAAAACCTCAATTATAAGATAGCAAGTGGACTGGCAAATAGAGCTAAGGATTTCTGTAAAGCCCCTGTTGTAGTAATTTACTCTACAGGTTCATCAATTAGAGGTGAATGTAGAGGCCCAAGCGATTCTGACTTACTTTCTCTTCTCAAAAAATTAGAATATTTATTGATTGACTATGGAGGGCATAAATCGGCTTGTGGCTTCACTTTAGAAAGAGAAAATATAGAAGAATTTAAAGAAAAAATGGAACTCCTTCTTAAAGAATATAAAAAAGAGAAGCCACCTACTGTAGAACTCAAACTTGAAGAAATAACTCCTGATTTACAAAAATTGATAAAAAAAATGGAGCCTTTTGGAATTGGAAATTATTTTCCAATTTTCTTAATTAGGAATGTAAACTACTTTAACGAGGGAAATTCTTCTTTTCTTTCCAATGAAAAAGCCTCTATTCTTATTACAGAAATAAGAGAAATACCTCCAGCTTCTATGAAAATAAACGCATATTTAGAAATTTATCCTGAGAAAATTATATTAAAAGGATGGGAAAATGTTTAAAGAGATAAAGTTTGATAAAAATTTACTAATTCTTTTTTTATTACTGGTAAGTATTGGAATTTTACTCCAATATACAGCAAATTATCCAAAAAATCCTATTTTCTTTAAAAACCATTTAATTTGGGTTGGAATCTCTTTATTGTTAAGCCCACTCCTTCTCTTTTTATCCTTACACAGGTTAAAAGAAATTTCTTTATTCTTATATTTAATAGGCTTATTTCTCTTAATTATTGTAATTTTTCTGCCAAATAGTGATGGAAGGTGGATAAGAATGAGAGGTTTTCAATTTCAACCTTCCGAGTTGATGAAAATTTTCTTCATAATCTTTATCGCAAAAATACTTTCAGAGTTTGAAGATAAAAAAGTAAATATTAAAGATCTAAGATTACCCATTATAGTTGCTGGTATCCCAACATTTCTTGTTTTTATAGAACCAGATATCGGCACATCAGCCATTTTTCTCTTCACATTTTTAGGCTTAATATGGACTATAAATATAACCATCCCTCTTTATATCCTACTCCTTTCGCCTCTAATTTCCATTTTGTGCGGATTCCATCTAATTTCTTGGATTCTATTTATGATCCTACTTATTACAACAATATTATTGGCAAAATTAGATTTAAAGTCTTCTATTTTGATTTTTCTTTTTAATACAGGAGTAGGTGCATCTGCACCTGTTATCACAAAATTTCTAAAACCATATCAAAAAGCAAGACTTCTCAATTTTTTAAATCCCTCTAAGGATCCCACCGGTGCAGGGTGGCAACTACTTCAATCAAAAATCTCCATAGGTTCTGGAGGTCTTTGGGGAAAAGGATATTTAAACGGAGTAATTAAAAATCTTGGATTTCTCCCCCAAACAAGAACAGACTTCATTTTTTCTGTTTTAGGAGAAGAATTTGGATTTATAGGCACTTTTGCTGTAATTATAATATTTACTTTGTTTCTCCTCCGTATTCTTTACATCGCCCAACAAGCTGAAAAGCCATTTAGCAAATACCTTGCTTATGGAATTTTCTTCTATTTTTCATCCCAAGTAATAATAAATATTGCAATGACTGTGGGACTTTTACCAGTTGTGGGTTTACCCCTTCCTTTTTTAAGCTATGGTGGAAGTTCTCTTTTAATTTCAACCATTTCTATTTCTCTTTTAACCTTGGTTAAAAGTGATTCAGTTGTTTAAAATATTCAAAGATTTAGAAAATTTTATATTCCCACCTTTATGTATGATATGCAATAATGAATTAAAAAAAAGAGAGGTTATTTGTCAAAGATGCTTCGATAAAGTTTATTTCATTTCATCAAAGAAATGCAAATTTTGTGGAAGACCTATAAAAAACGGAAAAACATGTAAATTTTGTAGAAGAGAAAGACCATCTTTCGATTTTTTAATTAGCTCAGGAAATTATGTTTTTCCTTTTTCGGAAATAATAAAAATTTATAAATACAAAAATAGACCGGTCCTTTCTTCCAAACTTGCAAGAAAACTATACTCCTCTTATCTCGCTCATTCTCACTTAGGGAAAATAGATTATCTAACCTGGGTGCCAATGAGAAGAGCAGAAACAAGAGAAAGGGGATACAATCAAAGTGAGCTTCTTGCAAAGGAATTTGCAAAGATTTCTTCCTTAAAATGTGTAGAATTATTATATAAGGCTTCTAACATACCCTCTCAAACAAAACTACCAGAAGAAAAAAGAATAAATAATGTAAAAGAAGCTTATAAAATAAAGGAAAAAGAATTAAAAAAATTAAAATTAGAAAAAGGAAAAAGCATCATCATAATAGATGACGTTTTAACAACAGGAAGCACTTTAAATGAATGTGCTAAGAAATTAAAAGAAGTAGGTTTCAAAAAGGTATATGGGCTTGTCCTTGCTATATCGCCTTAAGCTGGACTACCTTAGATAACTTTGACTTCTTCCGTGCCGCAGTATTTCTATGAAGGACACCCTTTTTAACAGCTTTATCTATCACCGAATAAGCTAATTTTAGTAACTCTTTCGCTTTTTCAGGATCTTTCTCTTCTCTTATTTTCCTTCCAATATTTTTGATTCGGGTCTTAACACCCTTATTTCTTCTCCTTCTCTCTTCTGATATTCTTACTCTTTTCTTAGCTGATTTCGTATTCGGCATTAAGAAACCTCCATTTTTAAATAAAATCTTTTCTCTTTCAGGCGGCACCCGGATTCGAACCGGGGTGTAACGGTTTTGCAGACCGTTGCCTTTCCACTTGGCTATGCCGCCAAATAAAAAGCGGGAAACGGGATTTGAACCCGCGACTTTCACCTTGGCAAGGTGACGCTCTACCGCTGAGCTATTCCCGCTTATTTAAAAAATAATATAAAAGAAAGAATTCCTTTGTCAAGAGCTCTTTATAGAGAGGAAAAACTTTACAAATCAAGAATTAACTCCTTAAGAGATCTTTTGGGAACGTGATGAATACCTTTTTTGTCTCTCCAATATCTTATATTTCCATTTTTAGCGGTTTCAATTACAACTTTTTCTTTCGGCTTACCAAGAGCAATTGCAAGTAAGATTTGATAACGAGAAGGAATATTAAGATTCTTATGCAAGGTTTTTCTATCAAGAGCTCCTAAAATGCATCCTCCTAATCCTTTTTCAACAGCTCCAAGAAGAATATTCTGGGCCGCGATTCCATGATCACAACCGAAAGAAGAAGTAATTTGAGTATCACCAAGAATTAGAATATACGCTGAGGGTCTCTCACTTGGAGAAGGCCCTTCCCAATTCGTTAAATAAGTTGCCCATTTTGTGCAGGAAAAGATTTTCTCATTCTTTTCTTTTGTATTTGAAATAATATACTTAAGAGGCTGAAGATTTGCAGCGGATGCCCCAAGTCTTGCAAGCCCAACTAATTCAATTAGTGTTTTTTTCGAAATTTTAAAATTCTTCTCGAAACGCCGATAACTTCTATTCTTCTCTATCAATTCTTTGATCATTCCTTTCCTCCTTAAACAAAAAAATCTTAAATGTTGTTCCCTTCCCTTCTATACTCTCAACCTCTATTTTCCCATTATGTTCGTCAACAATCTTTTTCACAACACTCATACCCAAACCTATCCCTCTCTTCCCATAAGTAAAAAATGGCTCAAAAATTCTATCCTTTATATTTGGAGGCATTCCGACTCCTGTATCTTTTACATATAACTCTACCCCATCCCCTATCTCTTTTGCTCCAATTTCAACTGTTCCTTTATTCTTAATAGCCTCTTTTGCATTCTTCAGAAGATTTATAAACACTCTTTTCAACTTAAAAGGATCAAATTCAAAACTCAAATAAGAAGGAACTTCGATTTTAAACTCAATTTCCTTCCCATCATAATCTTCTCCAAATAGTTCAACAACTTCTTTGAGGAAATCGTAAATGTTAACTTTTCTTACATCCAAAGAACTTTTATCTCTCCCAAACTCCAAAATATCTTCTATCATCTCAAGAGCAAAATTAGCTGCTTTATTAATTGACTCAGCATATCTTCTAACTCTATCATCCTCTTTCTCTTTCAAAAGTTCTGCGTAAGCTTTGATAGCAGCAAGAGGAGATTTTATATCATGAATTATTGTAGAACCAAGCTTACCAAGAACCGCAAGCCTTTCCTCCTGTAGGGCTTTCTCTACAATGTCTTCGTCAATGGATCTTAATCTACTCGAAAGCATCTTAAGAAGATAAATCGAAATCTTAGGATTTATAGTTAGAAGTTTATAGAAACTATCTTTATTCGCTCTTAGAAGAGTCACTTTTTCTCTTGAAAAAACAGTGGCTGAATGAACTTTTTCTTCTAAGAGAGACATTTCCCCAAAAATATCCCCTGGATGTAATTCCGCAAGAAATTTGCCTTTTTTCGTCACCAAAGCTCTTCCCTCTTTCAGAATGTAAACTTCCCCTCCAAACTCTCCCTCTTTAATTATTGGACTATCTTCTTCAAAAGTAACTTCCTCAAATAATTCTTTAACTTTTTGAGTTTCTTCTTTCCCTAGCCCTTTAAAGATTTCTGTAAGAAAATCAACCATTAATTAAGAATAACAAAAAAGAGGAAATTTGTCAACTCTTCCTAATACTCACTTAATGGGGGTAAATTTTAAAAGCAAAACATCATGAGGAGAAATCTCTTTTATATAAAACTCATCTCCTTTCTTCTCAAGATCTATTATTCCTAAATCTTTCTTTTCCCAAAGATCTCTAACTTTATACTTATTGTATTTACCCCTTAAAATCCAGAGATGACCCCAGATAATTTTCATTTTAAGAGGTTCTTCTCCTGTATTATGGAAACAAACAGCCCAGGCCCCTCCCGAAAGCTCCTTTACCCAAATTTCCTTTCCAGGATGATCCATTATCTTATAACCTTGTTTTCCCAATGAATCCTGGTCTATGGCAATGACTTCTTTATTGGTAAGAATTTGCCTAATCTCTTCAGACATATTTCTTATATCATTACTCGCTATTAGAGGAGCTGCCAAAATACACCATAAAGAGAAATGAGACCTAGATTCAGCTAAGCTCAAACCCTCCATTCCAACCACTAACATATCGGGATCATTCCAGTGTCCAGGTCCAGCATATTTCTCAAGACCAACCTGCTCATCCAAAATTACCTTCCACCCCAAAGAATAAACTCCTTGGCAATCATAACAATTCATTATATCTCCTGTTGTCCTCCATAAATGACCAACATCTTTACCCCACAACCAAGGTTTATTGCTTCCCCATTCGCAAATGCTAAAAATAATTGGTCTACCAGTCGCTTTTAATGCATCCCTCATTGTTTTATAAGTTTCTTCTGCATTCGCTGAACCTGTATTACACCAATCATATTTTAAATAATCAACGCCCCAAGAAGCATAAGTCTTTGCATCCAAAAATTCATGCCCTCGTCCACCAGGATAACCTGCACAAGTTCTTGTTCCAGCATCATTATGAATCCCAAATTTAAATCCCTTAGAGTGAATATAATCTCCCAAGGCTTTCATCCCTTTTGGGAATTTCTTTGGATCTGGAACTATTTTTCCCTCTTTATCTCTTTCCATAGCCTCCCAACCATCATCTATAATTATATATTCATACCCAGCATCTCTCATTCCTGTTCTTATCATAGCATCTACAATCTCTTTTATTACTTCTTCATTAACGTTTGTCTGAAAACTGTTCCAGCTATTCCATCCCATAGGGGGTGTTCGAGCTAACCCATCATCAAGAGCAACTAAACCTTCTCCAAGAAAAAAAACTCCAAACAACAATAATTCTTTTAAAAATCTCTTCATTTTTATTCTTCCTCCCTTAATTGTTTCTAAAAGGCCCCAACCTTTCCATTAATTCTAAGCAAGCTCTTGAATTATGGTAAGGACATTTCCAAGGTCCGACTTTGTCTTCTTCATAATAAGGGATCCCTTCTCTATTTACTCTAAAGAACCATTCTCCATTTTTATAATCTATAATATATTTTTTTATAAAATTCCAGGAATCCCAAGATGCATTAAAAAATTTATCATCCCCTGACAACTCAAATGCATTAAAGAAACCTACCATAGCTTCAGCTTGAACCCACCAGTGTTTATCAGAGTCAAAAACACCCATTATATTCCCTTCGTTCATTACTCCACCAGAAGAGTCTACCCCATCCCTTAAAGTTGCCTCGGCAAGCCTTAAAGAAGCTTCCTTAACTTTCCTCTTAAGAGATTCGTCTCCTAATAAAGAAGAAGCTTTCCAAATTAACCAACTACCTTCAATGTCATGACCATAGGAAAAAACCTGTGACTTTTTATTCCATTTTTCATCAAAAAATAAATTAAAATGTCCAGTTGCTGGATCTATAATTTTATCAAGAAAAATTTGAACTAACTGTTTTAATCGAGTTTTTACTCTTTCGTCCTTTTTTACCTCAAGAAAATTTGTGTATGCTTCTAAGAGATGAAGATGAGTATTAGTTGTTTTTCTTTCATTTTGATCCTTTTCACTTAATCTAACATCTTCTATCCAATTCCAATTTCTATCCATAGCCTCAAAATAACCCAAATATTCAGGGTCAAAACTATATTTCTCTATCAACTCAAAAATCTCACTTGTCCAATCTAAAACTTCTTTTTCTCTATAAATTTTATAAAATTCACTTAGAGCATATAAACAAAAAGCTTGAGCGTAGATCTGTTTCTTTGTATCAATAGGATTACCTTTGCAATCAAGAAGCCAAAAAATTCCTCCTTTTTCCTTATCATAAAAAAAATCCTTTAGATAACTATAAGCTCTTTGGGCTAATTCCATATATCTTTTTTCTCTAAATTTTCTGTATACAGCAGAGTATGTCCAGAGAATTCTTGTGTTTAGAACAGATGCTTTTGGAGATTTCTTTTTCACCTCTCCATTATTCAAAATTCTTCCAAAAAATCCACCATTTTCTAAATCAATTGTCTTATCCCAAAAAGGAAGAATATTAGTTCTTAATTCTCCCTCAATCTCTTTATAATAAGTATCAAAAGAGGTTGAAGGTTCCATTCACTATCCCATTTCTACAAAAACCGTATTATTCTCCTTTAACTTATCAATTGGAATGAAATTACCTTCTATTTCCTCTCCATTAATTATGATTCTTTTTGCTCCTTTTTGGACTCCAGTTTTATTCTCCACTTTGATTTCAAGAATCTTATTTCTAAATTTTCTTCTAACTTTATACTCTCTCCAAGAAGAAGGAATACAAGGATCAATCCTAAGCCCATGGTAATCCGGCTGAATCCCAAGAATGTATTGAGTAGCCACATAATAAGCCCAAGCTGCCGAACCAGTCAACCAAGGTATACGGGAAGCTCCATAACGAGGACTGTATTTGCTGTGAGTATATTGACAGTAAACATAAGGTTCGATCTGCCTAATCTCAGCTTTTGCGTTGTAAGCCGCAGGTAAATAAGCACGATAATATTTGTAAGCCTGTTCTCCATTCCCAAGCATTGCTTCAGCCATTATTGCCCAGCCTTGAGTATGACAGAATATAGAAGAGTTTTCTTTCATTCCTTTATTGAAAAGGGATGCTTTCACAACCCTATGGTCAGTCTTCTCAAAAGGCGGATCCACAAGCATAATTCCATACTCTGTAGCAAGATTTTCTCTCACAACCTTCATCACTTTTATGCTTTGTTCTTTAGTTGCATATCCACTTATTACTGCCCAAGATTGAGGATTTAGCCAAATCCGACCTTCTTCATTCTCCTTTGAACCAATTTTCATTCCATCATCTTTGTAAGCCCTAATGAACCACTCTCCATCCCAAGCATATTTTCCAATATTTTCATCTAATTTTTTAAGGTAAGATTCTGCCCAAGCTACCTCTTCTTTTCTGTTCAACATTTCACAAATTTCTATATATGTTTTTAAAGCATACCGAACCTGAAATGCCACAAAAACCGATTCCCCTTCATAACCAACTGACAAGCAATCATTCCAGTCGGCATATAAACCACAAGGTAGTCCATGAACACCAAGATGGCTTAGGTTAAATTGAATCGCTTTCTTCATATGACCAAGAACAGTATCTTCTCCTTTATCTGCATAAGGAAGAACTTTATCATAAAAAGAAATATCTCCTGTTTCTTTAACATAAGCAGGAATTGTATTAAATAACCAAAGACAATCATCGGAACGGTACTCTTTTGGAGAAGGCGGTTTTTCTTTTCCTGGACTATGGGACCAAGGTTTCACAAGAGGCATCGCCCCACCTGTTGAAACTTGTCCTGTTATCATAAGTTCTAATCTCTTTCCTGCTTCTTCAGGAATTAAATGTAAGACTCCTAAAATATCTTGAACTGTATCCCTATATCCAAGGCCATCTCGTTCTCCACTATAAACAAGGCTCGCAGCTCTCGACCAGGTATAAGTAATAAGACAATTAAAAGGATTCCACATATTTATCATACTATTGAATTCAGAATCAGGTGTTAGAGCACTCATCCCTTCTAAACGGCTATGCCAATATTTTTTTAGTTTATCAAACTCTTCATACACTTTCCTAATGTCCTTAAACTCACAAATCGCCTGTTTCCCTTCCACTTTTGCCTTACCAATTCCCATAATGACAACAAATTCCTTCTCTTCTTCTGGTTCTAAATCAAGATCAATTTGCAAAGTTCCACAACCATTATCTCCCTTTGCAAGAGAACCTCTACATCTTCCTTCTTCTACAACCAAAGGATTATGATAAGAACGATAAGGTCCAATAAAAATATCTCTATCAGTGTCATACCCGCTTACCTCTACCCCACTAACCCCAAGAAAAGTGTGTCTATTCCCATCGTGACTCTCAAAATCGCCTCTTGTATCGTCAGGTAAAAGAACATTAATCCCATGATCAATTATATTATCCACAACCTCCATACTCAAAATACCTAAGGTATATTGGAGATTAATAAGATCCTGCCACACAAACCAATTATTGGCGTATTCTACAAAAGTAAATAACCTTAAGGAACGTTTCTTAGAATCCTTATTTATAATCTTAAAAAGCCAAAATTCAAAATAACGATCTAAAGGAACAAAATAAGTTGTTTCAGTTCTTATCTTTGAATATTCAGAGGAAATAACCGTATAAGCAGTTCCATGCCTACAGATAGATTTATAAAGTTCAAGGGGCTTACCCACAGGTTGCCAAGAACTAGACCAATAGTCCTTACTTTCACAATCATGAATGTAGATATAGCGTCCCGGCTGATCCATTGGGATTGAATTAAAACGCAATCTAATAAATCTACCCTGAGCACTGGATTTAAAAAAGCTATATCCTCCTGCATTGTTCGTTATTATCGCTCCATATTCAGTAGAACCAAGATAATTGCTCCAAGATTTTGGAGTATCTGGGCGCTCTATAACATATTCTTTATTCTTATCGTCAAAATAACCAAACTGCATTTTACCAATCCAAAGGCTTAGAAGGATTTGCTTTTATGTATTCAACAAGTTCATCCACTTTAGTAAAAGCAAGCGCACAAGTGGTATCTGCAGCCCCATAGAATATCGCTATTCTACCTGTTTCTGCATCATGAAGCGTAGCACAAGGAAAAACAACACTCGGAACAAAACCAACTCTTTCATAAGGCTCCTCCGGGGTTAACAAAAAGTTTTCACAATCAACAAGAACCTTATAAGGTTCATCAATGTCTAAGAGAGCTGCTCCCATACTATAAATATAACCACTACAGGTTTGACAAACTCCATGGTAAATCATCAACCAACCTTCTGTTGTCTCTATGGGAATAGGACCTGCTCCAATTTTTAAATTCTTCCACCAATAGTGCCCAGCTCTCATTACAAGCCTATGTTTCCCCCAATATGTCATATCTGGACTTTGACTTAAGAAAATATCTCCAAAAGGAGTATGACCATTATCACTTGGACGATTTAGCATTACAAAATTCCCATTTATTCTTCTTGGAAATAAAACCCCATTACGATTGAAAGGAAGATAAGCGTTTTCAAGCTGAATAAAAGTCTTAAAATCCTCGGTCTTGGCAATACCTATTGTTGGTCCATAAAAATAATTACACCAAGTTATATAATAGATGCCTTCAATTTCTACAACTCGCGGATCATAACCATAAAGAATAGGCTTTGCCGAAGAACCATCTTCTTTTAAGAACTTTATTGGCTCTTCTTCGATCTTCCATTTAATCGCATCCTTACTCTTACCAAGATGCAATTTAGGATAACCATTTCTATGCTCAACCCTAAAAACGCCAATAAATTCTTCTTTATAAGGAATTACAGCACTATTAAAAATTCTTGCACCATTTAGGGCTTCTCTCCCAATAACTGGATTTTTATCATACCTCCAAACAACATCCTTAGAACCCTTGGGTTTATCTTGCCAAGGAATATTAGGTAAAGATTTCCCAATTATTCTTACACCCATTCTCTCCCTCCTTATACTTCCTCAGTTAACTTTCTTCTTTCTTTCAACTCCATACCAATTTGT
Organism: candidate division WOR-3 bacterium; assembly: GCA_039804165.1. Lineage (NCBI taxonomy): Bacteria > Pseudomonadati > Caldifarciminota > Caldifarciminota bacterium. The sequence goes on along the minus strand of JBDRZZ010000005.1, from coordinate 38,206 downwards.
TCAACTTTTTTGTCACTTAATGGGTATATAAACGACAAAATTAGAAGAGACAAAATCCCAAGTCCAGCAGGAATTAAACTAAAAAGTAGGAGTAAACCTCTGAGACTCTCTGGGGTTTGCTCTACATTAGGCTGGAAACCAACCCCAGACATAAGGCGAAGAGCAACAAAAGCCCCAAGAGCCCATCCAATTTTCTGAGACATTGTAGAAGCAGAAAATACAAGACCCGTTGTTCTCCTCCCTCTTTTCCATTCAGCATAATCTGCTGTATCAGCATACATTGCCCAAAGAAGAACACTTAGAGGACCACCACTTATAGAACCTGTAAACTGAAAAAGGAAAATTAAAGCAATTTGTGTAGGAGTCAAAAAATAGAAGATTGCTGTGCTAAAAATTGCGATAATGAATAGTGTAATAAAAGCTCTCTTTTTCCCAATTCGCTTTGCAACCCAATTTACCAAAAGAGCTCCAATAAGTGCTGAAATTTGCCCAACCCCATTAAAATAGGAAGCCAACTTATTGAAATCACACTTTATTTTCCCTAAAAACGGAATAAAAATTTCCCTTGTCCCAATAACATATTTAAAATAATGCACTGTAACACTACTGCGAACAGCAACAAAAAGAATAAAAGTTATTGTTGTTGCAAGAAGAATAAGCCATGGACCATTCGTGATTAATTCAAATATATCCTTCTTAACAGAAGATTTTTGAGTCTTAGGAGGCTGAACTCTCTCTTTAGTTCCAGCAAAAGTAATGAGGAAGAAGATAATCGCTGCAATTCCATATATTATAAAAGAATACTGCCAACCTTTTGCGTCATTACCTTTACCAAGAGCCTTTGTCATTGGAAGCAAGGTAAAAGAAACTATTGTTCCTGCCAAAAATGCAAAAATGAATTTCACAGAAGAGACTGTAGTCCTCTCCTTTGAATCAGGAGAGATAACACCAAGTAAGGCTGTGTAAGGTATATTAATCGCTGTATAAAGCATCATGATAAGATTGAAAGTTATATAGGCCCAGATTAGTTTCCCAGTAGTGCCAAGATTAGGGACAGTAAAAGTAAGAACGCCCACAACAGCAAAAGGGAAAGCAATCCAAAGTAAATAAGGTCTGAATTTTCCCCATCTTGTTTTTGTCCGATCTGCAATCATTCCCATTATAGGATCGTTTATTCCATCCCAGATTCTACTCAAAAGAAAAAGATAAGCCGCAGAAGCAGCAGGGATAAGAAAAATGTCTGTGTAGAAATAAGTAAAATATAACATAAAAGTTTGCCAATAAAGAACTGAGGCAAGGTCTCCAAAACCATAACAAATTTTTTCTCTTATGGATAAAGAACTATTTTCTGATTTCATAAATTCCTCCTTCTTAATTTTTCAAAACCCCTCATCCCAAAAACCCAATTCTTGAATTCTATCTTCTATTCTTTCTCCAGTTTATCATACCAGTTGAACTTCAAAAATATTGAGGTTACAATAAGCAAACCAATACTTACATACATAGGAACGAATTCTCTTAAAACAAGATAGATAGGAATTAATACAAAATTTGTCTGCCATATAATACCCACAATAACATTTATCATATCTCTAAAGAAATTCTTATTCCTTTCAAAATTAGGATCTTCTTTCTTAACTTTCTCATAAATAGGTTTCCAAAGACCCCAAGGACGAACCTTCTTGTAGAAATCCATTAAAATCTCGTCTTTCTCTGGCTCAGTAAGAAGGGTTCCTAAGATAGAAGCAACCGTGCTTATTACGAGAATAAGTGGGAAAAGAGCAAGATTAAATTGCACCCCAAATAAAACATCTGGATTCCCAAAAAGAATTGGCAAGAATAGAGCAGCAACTATCCCAGAAATCATCCCCCAAAAGTATCCATAACCATTAAATCTCCACCAATGCCACTTAAGAACATTTGGGGCTGTATACCCTCCCCAAAGACCAGCCACAAGCCACATTGTAATTTGGTAAATTGATTTTCCCATAATTCCAAAAATAATCCCAAGAGCAATGATAACAAAAGAACTTATGTAGCTTATCGTAACATATCTCTTAGCAGGAGCTTTTGGATTTATGTATCTTCTATAAATATCATTAACAATATAAGAAGCACCACAATTTACCGTTCCATCATAAGTGCTCATAAAGGCTGCTAAAAGTCCTGCAAGAAGAAGCCCTAAAAGACCAACAGGAACAAAGTTGTGGATTACATATGGAAGAATTTGCTCAAAATCCACTCCACTTCCCATCGCTTTTAGTTGAGGGCTAAAATAAATAAGACCCAAAACACAAATACCAGTGACAAGTAGATATCTCGGGAAATAAAGAACAACAGAGACAAACCAACTCATTAAAGAAGCTTCCTTTGGATTTCTTGTTGCAAGAATTCTTTGCATGTCATAATTCGGTGCAGGTCCTGCTGCACTTACAAGAAAACCTTTAAAAAGCATCATCATTAAGGCAATCCCAGCCAGAGAAAAACCATCACTCGCTATTTTGTTATTTATCTCTGGAATTAAATTCGCCCAATCTAATCCAAGATTTCTCCAACCAAATCTTAAACTTAACCAACCATCAGGAACTAAATTTTTTATAAGAAGAGGGGATGAATGTTTAATCGCAATAAATGCGATTCCAATAGAGGTAATTGTCATAAGAAAATACTGAAATAGGTCAGTTATTGTGACTGCAAGCATTCCACCCATAATTGTATAAATACTTGCAACACCCATAAATATCATTGCATAAGTATTTGCAGAAAGCTTCCAGGGAAGAATTATCTGTCCAAATTTTCCTATCCCTTGAAAATCATAAGCAAGAAATCCAATAACACTGATAATAGCAAAAACAACCACACTTATATCAGCAAGTTTTGCTCCAAGATCATGCCCAAACCTTGTCCTTATCCATTCCGCTCCTGTTATAACATTAGACCGGCGCAACCACATAGAGAGATAAATCATTAAGAAAACCTGATTAAATACAGGCCAAACCCAAGGCAAAAACGCTCCTTTTACACCATAAATAAAAGTCCAGGTAACCAACATCATCGTCCCTGTTACATCAAACATACCTGAAGCGTTTGCAACTCCTAAAACATAAAATGGAAGTTTATTTCCTCCAAGAAAATAAGATCTAATATCTTCCGAAGCCCACTTCTTAACGACAAATCCAATAATAACTACAATAACGCAATAAGCTATTATAATACTTATATCAATAATACTCATTATGCCTCCTTTCTTCCAAGTATTACTTCAACTCTATGCACTTTTCCATCCCCAAAAACTGGAACTTTATTTCCCTGAATCTTTTCTCCATCCACTCTTAAAATTTTTACTCCCTTAGAAACCTTCTCAGGATTTTTAACCTCAATCTGATAAGTTGCATTTCTGAATTTTCTATTAACTTTATAACCTTCCCAATTAGAAGGAATACAAGGGTCAACAATAAGACCATCATAATCAGGTCTTATCCCAAGAATATACTGAGTTATTGCTACATAATTCCAAGCACTAGTTCCAGTAAGCCAGGAATTCTTTGCTTCACCTTTTTTATAAGCATCTTTCCCAGCAATCATCTGAGAGTAAACATAAGGCTCTGTTTTATGAATTTCACTTATATCCTCAAGATAAGCCGGAGCAATTTTTTTGTAATACTCAAAAGCTCTATCTCCTCTTCCTAAAACAGTCTCGGCAATCATAATCCAAGGGTTATTATGACAAAAAACTGCGGCATTCTCTTTATAACCAGGAGGATAAGAAGAAACCTCACCTAGATTCAAATAATATTTTGTATAAGCAGGGTTTAATAAAACAATCCCATATTCACAGTCAAGTCTTTCTTTCACCGAATCTAAAGCTTTTATTGCCTTTCCATCTTCAAGACCAATCTCTGCCATTACACAGAACCCTTGAGGTTCTATAAATATCTGACCCTCCTCATTTTCCTTACTTCCAACTTTATTTCCATTATCATCATAAGCCCGTAAAAACCATTCTCCATCCCATCCATACTTCTTTATATTTTCTATCATCCTATTTATATGTTCTTCTGCTTTTTCAGCCTCTTCTTTTTCTCCAATATTCTCACATATTTTTTTAAATTCTTTTCCATAATAAACAAACATCCCTGCAATTAAAATGGACTCCGCTACTTTCCCTTCTTTATTTGTGGTCGTCTGGAAGCTTTCATCAGGATTTGTTGAAAAACAGTTAAGATTGAGACAATCATTCCAATCGGCTCTCCCTATTAAAGGTAAATTATGAGGACCCAAATTGTTAACAACATGATAAAAGGACCTTTTAATATGCTCAAACAAACTTCCTTTTTTACTTTCGTCATTATCAAAAGGAACAGACTCTTCTAAAATAGAATAATCTCCAGTTTCTTTTATATAAGCAGCTACAGAAGCTATGAGCCAAAGAGGATCATCGTTGAAATTGCTTCCAATCTCATTGTTTCCTCTCTTTGTTAGAGGTTGATATTGATGATAAGCACTACCATCCTCTTTCTGAGTTGCAGCAAGATCAAGAATCCTCTGTTTTGATTTCTCAGGTATTTGATGTATACAACCCAATTGATCCTGATTTGAATCTCTAAAACCAATTCCTCTTCCAATACCAGATTCAAAATACGAAGCACTTCTTGCCATATGATATGTTATTATACACTGATAGGGATTCCAAATATTTACCATCCTTACAAGTTTCTCATCCGGATGTTCAAGTTCATAAACTGAAAGAAGCTCATCCCAAAACTTCTTTATAGAAGATAATTCTCTTTCTACATCCTCTTTTGTCTTTATTTTATTTATCATCTCTTCAGCTTTCTTTTTGTTAATAACTCCTGGACTTTCCCATTTCTCCTCAGGAGAATTTTCCACATAACCAAGAATAAATATGTAATCTTTTGCTTCTCCAGGTAAAAGTTCCACTCCAATACAATGAGAAGCAATAGGTTGCCAACCATGAGCTTCTGAATTTCTTGGCTTACCTTCAAAAACTGCTACTGGAGAAGAAAGCCCATTATAAAGTCCAAGAAAATCTTCTAATTGCGTGTCATAACCTTCTATCTCTGAATTTACCGAATAAAAAGCAAAATGATTTCTTCTTTCTCTATATTCAGTTTTGTGATAAATGACCGAACCTTTAATCTCCACTTCTCCAGTTGAAAAGTTCCTTTGGAAATTTGTCATATCATCCAAGGCGTTCCAGAGACAAAACTCAACAAAAGAGAAAAGTTTAAATTTTTTCTTATAATTTGATTTATTTACTAAGTGAACCCATTCAACCTCCCCATCAAACCCTAATGGAACGGTATACAAAACTTCCGCTTCAAGTCCATTTCTTCTCCCAATAATTTTTGTATAACCAAGACCATGATGACATTCATATTTATCCAAACTAACCTTAACAGGCCTCCACCCTGGGCACCAAACATCCCCATTTTCATTTATATAAAAATATTTTCCACCCTCATCTAAAGGAATATTGTTATAACGATACCGAGTTATCCTCCTAAGTCTCGCATCTTTATAAAAACTATATCCCCCACCTGTATTGGAAATCAAAGAGAAAAAATTATCATATCCAAGATAATTTATCCAGGGATAAGGAACTTTTGGAGTTGTAATTACATACTCTCTATTCTCATCATCGAAATATCCAAATTTCACAAATTCTCCTCTTTTCGGAGAATATATAATAAACTTTTTCTATTTGTCAAGAGTAAATAAACAATTAAATTTCAGTAGCTTACAATAATAGAAATAATACAAAACCTTAAATTATAATAAGGAAAAGGAAAACAAATTAGTTAAACTTTTCTATTTTTTATTTGGGATATCTATTTGACTTATAGGCTCTTAGGTTTTTCGCCATATTGACAAAACACAAAAAAAAGATATTTTTAAAAACAAGAATTAGGAACTCAATCAAACATCATAAAAATAAATCAAACCAAAGAGGAGGATATCAAAAATTGAAAGAATTAGCTTTAGGAATAGATGTTGGATCCACGAACATAAAAACAGGGCTTGTTTTAAAAAATAAAGTAAAGGAATTTAAAACTCTTCCTTCTAATCAAGAAAAAATTTTAGAAGAGTTGGTAGATATAATTAAAAGTTATAATTCCTTCCATTTTTCTGTAATTGGTGTTGGATTCCCTGGATTCATTGAGGATGGAAAAGTATACAATGTAACAAGTTTATCCTCTATCTACGGGTTTGAACTACAAGAATATCTAAGAAAGAAAACAAAATTCCCTGTTTATGTGTTCAATGATGCCAATGCTTACATCTTTGGAGAAGTCCTAGCTGGAAATGGAAAAAATGCCAAAATTGTTGTGGGTTTAACTCTTGGGACAGGAGTCGGTGGAGCCATCGTGATAGATAAAAAAGTATATAAAGGAACTCAAGGGTTCGCCTCAGAATTTGGGCACATGATAATTGACTTAGAGGGTCCTGAATGTCGGTGTGGAAACAAAGGTTGTCTTGAAGCTTTTGTTGGAGGCTATGCCATATCTAATCGTTATAAAGTCCTTTCAGGAAAAGAGAAAAGTGTTAAAGAAATCTTTGATGAAGCAAGAAAAAGAAAAACAATAGCCTTAAAGGTAGTAAATGATTTTGGCTTCTATCTTGGAGTTGGAATTAATAACATTGTTAAAGCCTTAGACCCAGATTTAGTTATAATAGGAGGAGGTATAGCAAAAGCAGGAAATATGATCTTAAAATTAATCAAAAAAAATCAATCTTTGGAGTCCCTTAGCTTTAAAAAAGTTAAAATAAAAATTGCAAAATTACAAGATAAAGCAGGAATTATTGGGTCCGCCAATTGGGCTCTCTTAAAGCACAAAACCTCTGAATAATAACCCTCTCTTCTTATTCTTAAAATATTAGGATTAAAAGGCGGATTTTATTTTGGAATTAGCCCTTTAACTTGAATAGAATATAAATCCCATCTTGAATTCAGAATTAGATTCATAAACCTTGAAACATCTTTTTGTTGGACTAATTTTCCTATATTTTAAATATAAAAAAGTTAGAAAAAATTAAACTGTTGACTTTTTCTAAATTATTATTAATTATAATAATCCACTATATAAAAATAAAATTTAAGGAGGAGGTTTATGAAGTTTAATATAAGAAAGGGATTGCTTATCTTCTCATTAATTCTTATGTTTGGTTTCATTGGTAAAGCAAGTGCTCAAAGAACTCTCAATATAACACCGGAAGGACAATCAATTAAGGTTGATAGCTCTTTAAATTTAACTGCGACTGCTTTATGGAATGGAAATCCTTATGCTAATAGAATTGTTACTTTTTCGGTAATCCAGGGCGATGGTTCTGTATCTCCTTTAGTAGATACAACAGATGGAGCTGGTCACGCATACACAGTATTTACTGCAGGACACACTGCTGGAATCAATAAAGTTTATGGATGGTATAGATATCGGACGTGGGGAGGAGGATGGCAATATGTCCGGGATACTCTTGATATCGAGGTAGTAGCTGGTGATTTAAATGGAGTGAGGATTACACCCGTGGATACTGTGGTTCCTGTTACAAATCAAGTAATAGTAGTTGCTGAGTTAGTAGATGCTTATGGAAATCACATAGATGCAACGGACACAACGGATATTAGTTTTACTACTTCTGGTTTAGGAACTATTGGCCCAAGGTCATTGACTCCTGAGAATAAGATTCAGATGGTCTATACCACGGATGATTTAATTGCGGTAGATACAATAACAGCCACAACAAAAGAAGGTGGCTTTACGGATGAGACTTATATTACTACAATTGGTGGAAGTCCAACGAGTGCAGTTCTGAGTGCTGAAGATTCAACTGTTGTCGTTTCTAATAAAACTGAAATAGAACCGTTAAGGATTCAGCTTTTTGACCAGTATGGCAATCCGAGTGCTTATGCTAATTACTATGAAAATTTAATGTATGAGGTGATTTTTACCTGCTCCGAAGGAGCGGGTATTGTTGCCCCGGATACCGTAAATGTTGATCCTAATGGAATAGCAGAAGTGAATTACCTTTCCTCAACGGTGGCTGGTGTTTATACAGTTACAGGAACAAGTGGAGTAGCCTCCGATACTATTCATATAACTCAAATCCCTGCTCCTCTTGCTAGTGTAGTTCTTTCACCTGACTCAGCTTTTATCCCTGCAGGGAGTTCTATTACACTTACAGCAGAAAAGCTTGACCAGTATGGGAATCATATTGATGCAGCTGATACAACAGATGTTTTATTTATTAAAATAGATGGAAAGGGAACCTTAGGAGCGAGAACCTTATCAGATAGCAATAATGTAAAGATAGATTATACTTCCTGTGCCACAGAAGCTGATACCGCTCATATAATGGCTTACACTGGAGGCCATGCAGATATAGTGGTTGTCTTCAATGAAGGACCTTTTACCCTTCACCATTTCTCTCTTTCAGTTAAACCTGATACTCTTTATGTCTCCGAATATGCTATGGTTGAAATAACCGCTAAAGATAGGTATGATAATACAATTACCTTTTACACAAACCCTGATCCAGTTACACTTTCCCTTATTGGAACTACAGCAGAACCCTCCCAAGTTTCATGGATTATCTTAGGAGACACTTTAAATGAACTTTCTGCAAACATTCCAGAAAGCTCTTTTGTTGCAGGGATCTGCACAGTTTATGTTACAAACAAGAAAGCAGAAAAGATAAACGGTGTAAAAGCCTTAGATAAAGAAAGCCATACAGGAACATCTTCCGAAATAACTTGGCTTTCCAGTGGTTTGGATAGATTCCTCGTGGAACTTCTTTCTGCCAAAGTGGATACGATAAGTTTAAATGACACAACGAATATTCGGGTAATAGCTCTTGATACCTTTGGTAATATCACCAATTTTGGGTTGCCGATTGACGTAAGGTTAAGTGCAAGTAAACCTGGGGTTGTATTCCCAGGCGGAGAGATACAAACTCTTCTCAACCCGGTCGATTCGTTCTCATTTATTGCTCAGATAGCTTGTTCTGAGTTAATAATAACGGTTACGGACACTTCAAATTCAAATATTTCTGGAAGCTCAAACCCGATCGTGGTTATAGATGAAGGTTCCGGTATAGGAGAACTTCCTCTTGTCTCAAATATAAATGCGAAATTTGGAAGTGGAGAAATCTTATTCTCTTTAGCAAAAGAAGGGCTGGTTGAGATAAAAGTATACAACAAAGCAGGAATAGAAGTCGGAACGCTCATCCACAGAATAATGAAACCCGGATATTACCAGACATCTCTAAAAGTATTAAACATCCCAACTGATATATACTTTGTTTTAATGAAAGGCCCTGATATTAGAAAAGAAGTAAAAACGGTGTTAATTAGGTAAAACAAGAATTTTTTAACAAAACAAAAAGAAGCGGTCCCGCTTCTTTTTGTTTATTTCAGAAAACCATAATGCTTCAATAAAAGTATAAACCACTCCCCATTCAATAGAATTTCCCTATAATAAGAATTTTCTATAAAAATACCCCTTGACAACTGAAAAGATACCCATATATTATCATTTGCTATGACTGACCAGTCAGTTAGAAAGAAACAAATAATGGAGGTTGCGAAAGAACTTTTCGCAAAAAAAGGGTATTATGCTGTCACAATGGAAGAAGTAGCTAAAGCTTGCAATGTTGCGAAAGGAACGATTTATCTTTATTTTGATTCTAAGGCTACTCTCTTTATAGAAATTTTTGAAGAAGCTCATAGGAAAATTATAGAAACAGTGCAAAGCATTATTAAATCTGGCAAAGCTTTTTTCGACATGATTTTTGAAGTTTTTGATTATTTTGAGAAATTTATAAGAAGGGACGAATTTTTTATTAGATTTGGTAAGGTCCAAAAAGGCTTCAAAGGAAGTCATATCCCTACTGAGTGTTTTCAAAAAATAAATGAATCTGTGATTAAATTGATTAAGTCTTTCGAAAAAGAAGCTGTAAAAGCTATCCAGAAGTATATGCCTAATAGTAAATTAAATCTTAACGACCTTTATGAAATAATTGTTGCAATGATTTTAGCTATTGAACACTCTGACTCAAAAACATTGAAAAATACTGCTATTTCTGTTCTCTTAAATGGAGTGAAAGAGGAGGTCAAATGCTAAGAATTAAAATTCCCTTTCTTCTATTACTAAATTTTGGCTTATTCTCTTTAACTTTTAAGGAAGCAAAAGAAATTGCTCTTTCCAAAAATAGAGAGCTCACAATCTCAGAACTTGAAGTTAAAAAAGCAGAGCTTGTAATGAGAGAATCTTGGGCTTCTTTCTATCCTACAGTCAATTTTCAATCCAGTTATACAAGACTCTTAAGTGTTCCACAATTTGAGATGGAAACACCCTTTGGCAAGCAGTACATATCTCTTGGGTATCCTGACAATTTCAAAAATTCCCTTCAAATTACTTTTCCCGTTTTTACATTTGGGAAGAGGCTTATTGCGAAAGAAATTGGGGAAAGAAGCAAAGAAATTCAAGATTTCCAATATCAAGCTGATAAGATTAGCTTATTAAAAGATCTTGTTACAGTTTATTATGGAGTAGTGGTTGCAAAAGAAGGAGTAAAGATTGCAGAAGAAGCCTTAGAAAGAGCAAAAGCACACTTAAATACTGCTCGGATTCAGTATAGTGTTGGGAGAATTACAAAACTTGACTTACTTTCAGCAGAAACAGAATACAACAAACAAAAAACTGAATTGTTAAATGCAAAAAATGGTCTTACTCAGGCCCATTCTGCTTTAAATATAATGTTGGGGTTTCCTCTTGATTCCGTTGTAGAGATAGAAGACAAAATGGAAGTTGAAATTGACAGTTTTAATTTGGATTCTCTTACAATTTTAGCTCTAAACAAAAGACCGGAAATCCAAAGCATTAAAAAGTTAACCGAGCTATCAAACTTAAGTCAATCATTACAATATCTTTCTTTCCTCCCAAATGTAATTTTCAGTGGAAATTTTTCTTATGACAAACCACACGGATTTATAAATGAATGGGACAATGATATCACAGCCACAATAGCAATTACTTTACCAATCTTTGAAGGATTTTCAAGAACAAATAACATTAAGAAATATAGGCTTTCTGTGGAACAAGCAAAAATAAAAAAGGAACTTGTTGAAGAAGGAATAAAAATGGAAATAAAAAATTTATTTCTTACTTATCGTTTACATAAAGAGAATTTAAAACTTGCGGAAGAGCAATTGAAAAGGGCCAAAGAAGCTTACCAAATGGCAGAGACGCAATACAAAATAGGTTATATATCAACTCTTGAGTATAAAGACATAGAATTAGGATATAGAAGTGCAGAATTTGCACGGCTAAACGCTCTTTATAATCTTATTGTTTCAAAAGAACAGGTTAAAATAGCCACAATGATGAATTAGGAGGTAGTATGAAAAAATGGATTTTTATTATTCTCTTCTCTTTGCTTTTAATTGTTCCTGGATTAATTAGATTAAGAAGGAGAATTCATAAAACTGAAGAAATTACTAAAGGTGTCCCTGTTGTTGTTACCGTTGTTAAACCTAAAGAGGTCGTGAAAATTATGAGTTTCTCTTCGCAAGCAGAAGGAATTGAACAAGCTAGAATTTATCCTGACATTCCAGGGAAGTTCCTAAGATTTACGGTAAAAGATGGAGATTGGGTAAACAAAGACCAAATCATAGGATTTGTTGAGCAAGATATTCCAGGAGTAGAAAGGAAGCCAATTGCAGTAAGGAGCACAATCTCTGGAATAATCTCCTTAAGAGTAGTAAATAAAGGGGAGCTTATTCGTCAAGAAGACCCTATGTTTCCAGAACCTCCTCTTGCAGAAGTCGCCAGAATAGACAAAATAAAAGTAGAATTCAACGTTCCCGAGAAGTTTTATATTAAAAACGATTTACCGATAAAAGTTGAAATACCTTCTCTATCTAAAATTTTTGAGGGAAAAATTGTAAAGGCTTCTGTTTTTTACAACTTAAAAACAAGAACTCAAAAAGTCGTAGGAATAATTCACAATCCAAAAAAAGAAATCCTACCAGGGATGTTTGCAAAAGTATGGGTTGAGGTAGCACGAGAAAATAATGCAATTTCCTTGCCGATTGATGCTGTTTTGGGGCTTGAAGAAAAATTTGTATTCAAAGCAGAAAAAGGAAAAGCTATTCTTACCCCTGTTGAGACAGGATTTACAACCGATAGCGAAATTGTAATAAAGAAAGGGATATCTCCTGGAGATACAATTATTATTGTAGGACAAGATATTGTTAAAGATAGTGTAATTATTGATATAAAGGAGATAAGATGATTAGAGGAGCTGTAAATCGTCCAGTTTTAACCGCTGTATGTTTTGCCATTTTAATCCTTTTAGGAATTTTTGGATGGACAAAGTTGCCCGTTTCTTTATTCCCTGATATCACTCTTCCAAGCTTAATAGTCTTAACAGAATATAGAGGCGCTTCTGCTTTCGACGTAGAGGAACAGATTTCCAAAGTCTTAGAAGACGCTCTCAGCAGCCTATCAAATTTAAAAACTATAAAATCAGAGTCCAGAGAGAATATTTCACTTATCACCCTTGAATTTGAATATGGAACAAATCTTGATGAGGCAGCAAATGACGTTAGAGACGCTCTTGGATTTGCTTTCCTTCCAGAAGATGCAGGAGAACCAAAATTACTAAAAATATCAGGTTCAATGGCTCCGGTTATAGCATTTACAGTTTCCTCTCAAAATCCTGGGATTGATCTCAAAAAAGTCTTAGAAGAAGAAATCTTAGACGAACTCGAAAGGGTTCCCGGGGTTGGTTCTGCAGAATATTGGGGAGGTGGAGCATCAAAACAAATAAATATCGATGTCTCTCAGGTCAAACTTGAAGAATTTGGAATTTCACTTCTTCAAATAGTTCAGGTTCTTAAGGCAAACAATTTGAATTTTCCTTTAGGAAAATTGGAACAAGGAGGTGTTGAATACAATCTCCGTCTTCCTGGAAAATTTAAAAGTCTTGAAGAAATCGAAAAAATTGTTGTGGGAGTTAGTAATGAAAAATTGGTAGAATTACAAGACATTGCAACTGTGAGTTGGGGCGTAGAAGAAAAAAGGGGATATTTTAGAAGAAATGGAGAAGATGCAGGAATGTTCGGAATTTTCAAAAAGCCAGGAGCAAATACTGTCATAGTTGCAAAATTGGTAAAAAAGAGAGTAGAAGAACTTACCAAAAGATATCCTGGTTTAAATTTTGAAGTTATCTTTGATCTTTCAAAAATTGCAGAAGATTCGGTAAATAATCTTAAGAATACAATCTCTATAGCGGTTCTTCTTGTTATTATTGTTTCTTTTTTACTTCTAGGAAATCTTAGAGCAAGTTTAATAATTGCGATTACAATCCCAATTTCCTTAATTATATCTTTTATCTATTTATACTTATCAGATAGCAGCCTAAATATTGTTTCTCTTTCTGCAATTGCAATTGCAGTTGGAATGGTTGTTGACAATGCAGTTGTCGTTCTTGAAAATATCTATAAACATAGAGAATTAGGAGAAACTCCAAAAGAAGCTTCTATATTTGGAGCCCAAGAAGTGACTCAAGCAATACTTGCTTCCACTCTAACAACAATTGTAATATTTTTGCCTCTGATGCTTACAAGAGGATTTGTTTCAGTTCTTTTTAAAGAACTCTCCATTACAATGCCATTAATGCTTTCAGTCTCTTTAGTAACCGCAATTACCTTTATTCCTATGATCTCTGCCAGATTTCTAAAAATGGAAAACAAAGAAAGTCTTGCAGATAGATTTTTCAGTATCTTAGAATCTGGATATTCTAATATGTTAGATTGGGTTCTATCAAATAAAGGAAAAGTAATAGGAGGGTTCATAATTGTTTTCTTGCTGGGCATTTTCTTATTTAGATTCGTTCCCCTTGATTTCTTCCCAAACACAGGAAGTGATCAACTTCATGGAAAAATTGAACTACCTGAAGGAACAAGATTAGAGAAAACAAACGAAATTGCAAAAAAAGTGGAAGAACTTATCTGGAAAGAAGTCCCTGAAACAAAAAGTATTACGACTGCAGTAGGAGGAAGTGGAGGAATTTTTGGTATGACAGAAGGTTCTCATACAATTACCTTATACATTACAATTGGGAAAACAAAAAAAACTAAATTTCAGATTGCAGATGAACTTAATAAGAAAACCAAAGGAATCCCTGGAATAAAGGAATCCAAATTCACTGTTATAGGTGGTATCTTTGGAGGAGAAGAAGAAATCGCATTTGGAGGAGCCCCTATTGAAGTTGAAATTATTGGAGATAACCTTGAAAAAGCTGATTCTCTTGCAGAGGTCCTAAAAGAAAGGCTTTTAAATGTTGAAGGGATCTCTTCTATTGAAATCTCAAGGAAAAAAGGAGGAAAAGAACTCTGGCTCATTCCACAAAGTTCTGAAATGTATTCTTATGGATTCTCAGCTTATTCTGTAGGATATGAGTTAAGAACGGCGTTCTATGGAACTGAAGCTGGAAAATTTAGTGAAGAAGGAAAAGAATACCCAATTATTGTAAGACTAGACAACGAAAGCAGAAACTCTTTTGAAACAATAGACAATTTTCAACTTAGAAGCCAACTTGGAACACCAATCCATATTTCAAACTTTCTTAAACCTATGGAAAAAAGAGCTCCAATTTCTATTGAAAGAAACAACAAAGCACGAACCGTAAGACTAAAAATAAGTGTATCTGGGCCTCTTAGTGTTATAATGCAAGAAGTAAAAAAAGTCGTTGATTCTTCTTCTATCCCAAAAGGTCTTACTATTAGCTATGGAGGACAGGCAAAACAACAAATGGAAACTTTTAAGAGTTTGGTATTCGCAATAATCCTTGGAATTATCCTTGTTTATCTTGTGATGGCAGCCCAATTTGAATCTCTATTAGACCCATTTATCATAATGTTTTCCCTTCCCTTTGGATTTGTGGGAGTTGCTCTTGGTTATTGGATAACTCTCCAATCAATGAGTCTTATGGGGATGGTAGGAATTGCAATGCTTGTTGGAATTGTTGTTAATAACGCAATTGTTATGATTGATTTCTTTAATATTTTAAGGAAAAGAGGTATGGAACTTGTTGAAGCGGTTAAAGAGGGAGCAAAAAGAAGGCTGCGTCCCATTCTTATAACTTCAGGAACCACGATTTTTGGTCTTTTACCTCTTGCAGTTTCAAGAGGAACTGGTTCCGGTTTATGGAGATCCCTTGGAATTTCTGTTAGTAGTGGCATGATAGTATCCACTTTAATAACCTTGTTCTTAATTCCGACTTTATACACGATTTTTGAAACAAAGATAAAAAGGAGCTTAGAATGAAACAGATAGAAATTATAATATTTATGGGTTTAGAAGACCAACTCCAAAGTATCTTAGAAGAAGAAAAAATTGATGAATATTTCATCATACCAAAAGTTATAGGAAAACTTAAAGGAAGTGAGCCGAAACTTGATACTCATATATGGCCAGGATTTTTCGTTCAGTATAAGTTCTGTTTGGAAGACAAAAAATATGAAAGTTTTCGAAAAAAGATTGAAAAGAAAAAAAAAGATTGGATTAAAGAAGGATTCTTATTTACAGTTAGAAAAATCGAAGAAAGATGTGGAGGTTCATAATGATAATTTACATTTTATTTTCAATTACGCTTGGGATTGAAGGTGGCTTTTTCGAATTAAAAGGGAAAGATGTTGTCTCCCCTTCCTTTGGACCTTCTTTTGGAATTTTTTGTGATTTTCCTCTTATTCCTAATCTAAGCTATACTCTTTCTCTTCAAAAAGGAAGTGGAGGTGCCTCTACCAGAACTGCTGCTATTTTTTATGATTCATTAGGAGTTGGAACTGTTCTTTCAGGAGTGGTTGGAGAAGAGTTTAAATACAATAAGGGGATTCTCTCTACAAACTGGCTTCCTTTTAGTAAAATAATTTCTCCTTCTCTCTCTTTAAGATTGGGTCTTATCTCATGGAGTTTTGTAAGTGAAAAGGAAATAGCTAAAAGTCTTAACGGAAACGAGTTTAAGAAGATAAGTCTTTTTATTGGAGGAGGAGGGGGGGTAAGAAGTAATCTTTTTGGATTCCTCTTATCAATAGAAGCTTTTGCCGATTTCATATTTTCTGAAGATAAAGATTGGGAAACCGGTTTTGGGAATTATGATGATAATGAGTGGTCCACCGAGTTAACCTTTAGAGTAGGTAAGCAATTTTAAGGAGGTGATAATGATACTTTTGCTATTAGGTTTATCCACAGGATATCTCTCTTTTGATAGAGACTATACCGTTTTCCTTAGAATAAATGAACTTAATGATAAAACAGGTCTTCCAATTCCATTTAAGGAAGAAAAATGGGGCTTTGGAGGCTCTGTATTTGTTCTTGATAATCATCTCGCAATGTCTGGAAAATTACTAAGAGGGAATGAAACAATGGATCTTGACTCTATCTTTTTAAATCTCTCCTTTAATACGAAATTAGTTGAAATTGGCTATGGGGGAGTTTTTTCTCCATTTATTATTTCCATTAATGGCGGAGGTGGATATTCCACACTAAATCTTAACTCTAATAAAGAAAACTTAAACATTAATTTTTCCGAATCTTTAATGAATCCTATGGGAGGAATATCATATAAAAGTTCTTCTTTTGTTTTATCTATAAGTGGGATGGGGATGCTTGCAATCTCAGATTACTTAGGATTAGGTGTTTCTCTTGGTTATATTCATAGTTTAAGAAGTCCAGAATTAACTTTAGAAGGAGAAAAAGAATTGGAGGTCCAAGAAGCTCCAAAATTTCCACTTCATAAATGGTATATAAAGCTTAGTATTACAACAGGAGATTTCACAAGTTTATTAGAAAAATAAATTTTCCATTCAAACTTTTTTAAACTCCTTGCGAAAAAATTAAGTTATCTTATTTTTTTTATATGACAGGTAAATTCAAACTTTTTTCCGATTATAAACCAACAGGGGATCAACCAGAAGCCATAGAAAAACTCGTAGAAGGCATAAAAAAAGGAAGGAAGCATCAGGTTCTTTTAGGAGTAACAGGTTCAGGAAAAACATTTACTATGGCAAATGTAATTGAAAGGTTAGAACTTCCAACCCTTGTGATTTCTCATAATAAAACATTAGCGGCTCAATTATATGGAGAATTTAAGCAATTCTTTCCAGAAAGTGCTGTTGAATATTTTATTTCTTATTACGATTATTATCAACCAGAAGCTTATATTCCAGAAAGTGATACTTATATAGAAAAAGATGCATCCATTAACGAAGAAATAGAACGCTTAAGATTAAGAGCAACAACCTCTCTTTTGCAAAGAAAAGATGTAATTATCATTGCTTCTGTTTCCTGCATCTATGGAATTGGCTCCCCAGAAGACTTTTCAAGTCAAACAATAAAGATTTTTAGGGATATGGAGATAGAGAGAGACGAACTAATAAAAAAATTAATTGCAAATCAATACAAGCGGAATGACATTGAATTTGAACAGGGTAATTTTCGGGTTAAAGGAGATATAATTGATTTATTTCCTTCTTACGAATTTAAGGGTTATCGCATTGAGTTCTTTGGAGATGAAATTGAGCAAATATACTCTATAGACCCGATAAGCGCAAAAAAGTTAGAGGATGTAGAAGAACTTTATATTTATCCAGCAAATCATTTTGTTGTTCCAAGAGATAGGACTTTAATTGTTATAGAAGAAATAGAGAAAGAACTTGAAGAAAGAATAAAATATTTTCTTGAAAGAGGAAAATATGTAGAAGCGCAAAGAATAGAAAGTAGGACACGCTATGACATTGAATTTTTAAGAGAAGTTGGGTATTGTCCCGGAATCGAAAATTACTCAAGATACCTATCAGGAAGAAAAGAAGGAGAACCTCCTTACACACTAATAGATTATTTCCCATCTGAATTTTTAGTTATCATTGATGAGTCTCATAGAACCATCCCCCAAATAAGAGGAATGTATGAAGGAGATAGATCGCGAAAAGAAACCTTGGTTGAGTATGGATTTCGTCTTCCTTCCGCTTTGGACAATAGACCGTTAAATTTTGAAGAATTTCTATCAAAACTTGATAAGGTAATTTACGTTTCTGCAACCCCTCAAGAATGGGAAATCAAGAAATCTGGTGGAGTAGTTGTAGAACAATTAATTCGCCCTACTGGAATTGTAGATCCACCAATAGAAATAAGAAAAACGGAAAATCAGGTTGATGATCTCATAGAAGAAATAAGAAAAGAAGTTGAGAAAGGAAATAGGGTTATTGTAAACACCTTAACAAAGAAGTCTTCAGAAGAACTTACAGAATATCTAATAGAAGTTGGCTTAAAGGTTAGATATATACATTCTGAAATAGATGCCCCAGAAAGAATGGATCTAATAAGAGGACTTAGATTAGGAGATTTTGACGTCCTTGTTGGTATAAATCTTTTAAGAGAAGGGTTAGATTTACCAGAAGTAACTCTTGTTGCAATTCTTGATGCAGATAAAACAGGCTTTCTTCGTTCAGAGATCTCTTTAATACAATTAGCCGGAAGAGCCGCTCGGAATATCGAAAGTCGTGTAATCCTTTATGCTGACGAAGAAACTTCTGCTATAAAAAGAGCAATTCAAGAGATTGAAAGAAGGAGAAAAATCCAGTTAGAATATAACAAAAAACACAACATTACTCCAACAAGCATAAAAAAAACTCAGGAACAAATAATGATGACAACTATGGTCGCAGGAGAAAAGAAAAAGAAAGAGGAGATAAAAATAGAACTCAAAATACCAAAAGAATTTTCATCAGAAATAGAAAAGATAGAAGTTCTTGAGTCTCTTATAGAGGAAATGAAAAAAGCTGCAGAAGTCCTTGAATTTGAAAAAGCAGCAAAAATAAGAGATGAAATAAGGAGGATAATGCGTGAACAGATTAGAGAAAGAAAAGGTTCTCCCCTTAATAAGACAAGCATTAAAGGAAGACATAGGTGAAAAAGACATAACAACCGAAAAAATAGTTCCTAAGAATCACATATCTTTTGGAATAATTAAAACCAAAGAAAGAGCTGTTCTTTCTGGTCTTGAAATTGCAAATTGGGTTTTTAATGAGTTAGGAAAAGTAGAAACAGAAATTCTTGTAGAAGAAGGAGTATGGATTCCTCCAAGAGAAATTATTCGTCTTAAAGGAAATACTAGAGCAATTCTTAAAGGAGAAAGAGTTGTTTTAAATTTCATTCAAAGACTAAGTGGAATTTCCACTTTAACAAGAAAATTTGTAGAAAAAATAAAAGGGACAAATGCTTTAATTCTTGACACCAGAAAAACAACCCCTAATCTTAGATATTTAGAGAAATATGCGGTTTGTGTTGGAGGAGGAAATAATCACCGAATGGGACTTTACGATAAAGTCTTAATAAAAGACAACCACATAAAAATTGCTGGAGGAATAGAAAATGCTCTTTCTTTTGTAAAAGGGGAAATTGAAGTTAGAACTATAGAAGAAGCCAAAAAGGCTATCGAATGTGGAGCAACTCATTTGCTTTTAGATAATATGTCTTTAGAAGAAGTAAAAAAAGTTGTCCAAATCGCAAAAAAGAAGGATATTACTCTTGAATATTCTGGAAACGTAACTCTACGCAACGTAAGGAAAATAGCAGAAACCGGAGTAAATTATATCTCTATTGGGGCTTTGACTCATTCTTATAAATCTATAGATCTATCTCTTTTAATAAAATGATAATAATACTCATAATTTCTTTATTTGGAGATGATAACACTCTTTATTTGATGGATAAAAGCTCCTCTTTTCTACCCATAGAAAAAGAGATACAATTTCTCTCCTCTAAGAATGGACTTAAAGTAATAGAAAACCGGCTTGGAAAAGATATATGGTCTTGGACATATAAAGCAAAATTCTGGATCCCTCTTTCTCAAGTTTTTTTTCTTCAATATAATTTCAGCAAAAAGGAAGAAGATGAATTTGAAGAAGAGCATTTATTCAGATTAAGATGGGTAAATAGCAAAAATCCTCTTTCCCTTTCTCTCCTTATTTCAAAAGAAAAATACATAGGGATTGGAATTGGATTCTGGAAAGAAATAAAAAACAATCACTCTTTAAATATACTTTCTCAAAATAATAATTACTTAGAAGAAACCCCTATTAAAATTAATTTGGAAGGTATTATAAGCAATGGAGAAGCCGATTTGTTTTACAATTATTATAAAAGTCTTGATAAAGGAAATATGGAAATAACAAACATTCTTTATTACAGGTTGATTGAAAAGTTTCACCCGGGAATCCTCTTAGAATTTTCAAAAATGGATACATTGAAAGAAAAGAAAATAAACCTTTTTACAGAACCTTTTGTAAATATAAAACTCTCACAAAAAAATTTATTTTATTTAGGACTACCAATGAATTGGAAAGCAATTGAGAAGGACTCTCTTTTTTATAAAAGAAGGTGGTTGGGAATGAGTTTAATTTGGAATTTTTCTAAATCAGAGTTGATTTCTTTTGAAACAGGATTCCAAAAAACGCGAAGAGAATTAAACGAAAAAAAAGAAACTGAGCAAAGAGCTATCTTTGGAGTAGAAATAGATTTTTCCAAAAATACTGTTTTAATTATCCGTCAAGGTATAGAACTTGATTTTCCCCTACCAAGAAAAATAAGAGAATATAATAATCATACCTATCTAATTCTAAATCATTGTTTTTAATCTTAAAGATCCATTTCATAAAAAGCCTCTCCATATTCAAAATCAGAATTCTTCGCAATCTCTCTTGCCCATTTTCTAATATTGTTTTCCCACTTAGGATGATTTTCTATCTGACTTTTATGAAATCTAAGAGCTTTTATTTTCTTTTCTATCGTTTCTGTTATATCCATTATAAGATTAGGTGTATCTGTTGGAGTAAGTAATAATTTTTCTGGTCTAAAGGGATTTAAACCTATTTCTCTTAAAAAAGGATAAAAATGCCAGTCTCTTGCAATCATAATTCCACTAATTACTGCAAGTCCTACAATTCTATGATCAGGATGAAAAAATCTTGCCCAAGGATCGTTTGTCACTATTCTATATGGTTTTATTTTCCTTATAAGAGCAGCAATTTCAATTTTTAGGGTAGGAATATTTTCCAATTCTCCATCTGGATGTTGTAAGAATATCACTCTTTTAACTCCAAGATATTTAGCTGATCTTTCTTGTTCTTCCTCTCTTTTATTTGATACAGAATAAGGTTTCTCATCTTTATTCCAACTCCCTTTTCCTCCATCAGAAACAATAACATAATAAACCTCCCCCTCTTTTACCCATTTCGCAACACTCCCTCCACAACTCATCTCAGGATCATCAGGATGCGCCATTACCAATAGAGTGATTCTTGATAATTTTCTCATAGGCTTCAATATACCTCCTTCCAGTTTCCTCCCAACTAAATTTCAAAACCCTATTTTTTAACTCTACACCAAGTTCACTTCTCTTAGAGGGATTAGAAAGAAGAAAATTAATAGCCTCTCCTAAGCTTTTGGGTTTCCTTTCTGTAAGAACTCCTCTTTTTCCTAAAATTTCAGAAATAGATGTATCAGAGAAACCAACAACAGGTCTTCCAGAGCTCATTGCCTCTAAAACTACAAGACCAAAAGACTCATAATAAGAAGGGAGAACCAACATACAAGACTCCCAATAAATCTTATATAGCTTTTCGTGAGGAATTCTTCCTAAAAATCTCACGGGATAATTTTGCGCTATAGATTTTAAGTATTCAAAATAAGATTCATCTTTCGAAGGGCCACCAACTATGGTCAAGGAAAAATCCCCTTTTAAAAACCTTAGGGATTCAATGAGAATGTCAACTCCTTTTATAGGATCTAATCTTCCCACAAAGAGGATATTTTTACTTCCGTCTTTCTTAAAAGGAAAATCATTAAAAGATACACCGGGAAGAATTACCTCCACAAAGGCTTTTGGAGAAATCTTTTTTATCCAATTTTTTTCTTTTAAAGTAGAGGAGATTATCAAATCACATTTTCTAATTATTTCTTCTTCTATATCCATCCTTAAAGAATCCTTTGAAATTCCCTTTAAAGCTTCAATTGTATGAAAAGTATGAACCCAGGGAATAAAAGGGAATAGCTCTTTTATTTTCATGGCAACAATTCCAGAAAGCCAGTAATGGGAGTGAATGAGGTGGTATCTTTTCTTACTCAAAAAATGAATGATTTTTTCTGAAAAATCCTCTGGTTTTATAGAGTTAATATATATTAAATTACAATTTTCAATTTTCCTTCTATTTCCCTCTCCCCTACACATAATATCCACCTCTAAATCCTTACTTAACCTTCTATATAAATTGGAAAGATAAATATCCATTCCCCCAGTGAATCCCTCTCCCACAGGATGAAGAAGTGACGAGTGATATGAAATAACGCAGATTCTCATCTTTTTATTTTCCATGTGTATGTTTTCCTTGCACCAAGGTCAAATTTAAATCTCTCCTCTCCTCTAAGAAAATTATAATAAGTAAATCCTTCTTCAATAGCTTCTTTTATATCCATTGCAAAAGAAACAAAACCTGGAGAAAGTTTATAAAATTTAGTGTTATATGCAGAATTAAAAGCATAAATTGTATTTTCACTCTGGAAACAAAATAAGATCGCTAAAATCTCTCTTTTATAAAAAGAAGCCTTTAATCTTAAGAGTTTTTCCCCTTCCAAGTATAAAGCAAGATTTAAAAAAAATTTTTTCATATTTTTAGTTAGAAACTCTCTTTTTTGAGGGAAAGACTCCATCATTATAAATAACTCTTTTATTTCCTCTCCCTTAAGGCTCCTTATCTTTAACCCTTCTACTTTCCTTAATTTTCTTCTTACCTCATGTCTCTCTTTTGAAGGTAAATTCTCTAAATACTCTTCCCAACTTCTTGGAAGCTTCAAAATTGGAATTATATTAACTAATTCTTTTTTAGACTCATTTGGAAAAATCTTCATAAGAGGAGATTCAGGAAGAATTGGATATAGTTCAAATCTTAATTCTTTCTCTTTTATAAAGGAAGACAAAGTATTAATTACATCTTCTGAATATTTAGGATTAAATAAGATTCCATTTAAATCCGTCACTCTCTCGTCTCCAATTAATGAAAGTTTTCTATTTTTTATTTCTCCTGGAATAATTCCAACGATTTCAGATTCATCATATAAAACCATAACATTAAAATCTTTCTTCAATAAATATTTACTTAAAGAATAAAACCATCCAAAAGAAAGAAAAGGAGCTTTTTCTTCTGTGAGTTTAAAAATTCCATTCCATTCTTCCTCAATCTCTGGGATAGGCTTCCACTCTATCCTTAGATTCTTATTCCTTCTTAACATCTTCTTAAAAGTACAAAGGCTTCTCTTTTCCCAAAATTGTATTTTCTCCATGCCCCGGATAAATAATTGTCTCTTCTGGCAAGTTCATTATTTTATTTCTAATGCTATCAAAAAGAACCTCTTCATTCCCTCCCGGAAACATTGTATTACCCCAACCACCAGCAAATATAGTATCTCCCGAAAAAAGAAATCCATTAATATAGAAACAACAACTACCAGGAGTGTGCCCTGGTGTATGAATCACTAAAATATCTCTATTCTCAAAAGAAAGCCTTTCTCCATCCTTGAGTTCTCTAAATGAAATATTAATAGAATCTAAAGGATGAATTGCAATAAGAGCTCCTGTGGCTTTAGCAACAGGAACTAAAGCATCTATATGGTCAAAGTGGTTATGAGTAAGGAGTATCATTTTTATCTTAAAGTCTTTCACCCCTTTAATTATTTTATCTTCCTCTCCCCCAGGATCTATAATTATTCCTATCCCCTGCTGTGTTATTATATAACAATTTGTCCTTAATGGACCAACTTCTATTATTTTTATCCGCATTTTATCTAAAACCTACTTTAAAAAGAATATTTGAGCACAAAATTTTGTCAAGAGAAACTTAATCCAGTTGACAAATAAATAGTGAATGTAGAATATTAAAAAAGCAAAAGTTAAAGATGAATATAAAAAACCAAAGAATAGATCTTACTCAAATAGGGAAAAAATGGAAAGAAATCTTAGATAAGAGAGAATATGAAATTATTGATAAGGAAGAAGATTTCAAATTTCCTTACTTTGCCTACGGGATAAACTTTTATGAGTATAAATATGCACAAAGATTAAAACAGATGTTGGTAGAAAAATATAAGGGGAAAAACCTGGAAGAAGTAATCCCAGGAGAAGAAATAGAAACAGAAAGGGGAAAATGTTACCTTGTTAAAAGTATAGAGAAATTGAACCTGAATATAATTAATCAAAATAAGATAAAAGAGAATTTACTCCTAAACTTCAAGTTAATCTATGGGATAAGAGAAAAAAACGAGAATCTATTAAAACATAAAGGTTATAAAACATTGGAAGATTTAAAAAACCATCCACGCTTTGGAGAAAGCGCAAAAAGACTTCTTAAGCTTATTAATACTAACAATATAAAGGGGATTATTGAGGCAATTAAGGAAAGATTCCCAAGCTCTCATCCTCTAAATTTCCAAATTTCTTGCTTTTGCGAAAAAGAGAATTTCATTATCTTAGATGTAGAAACAATGGGGCTTTTTACAAGGCCTATTATCCTTTACGGAGTTTTACATGTAAAAGGAAACGAAGCCTTAATAAATCAGTATCTTGTCCGCGAGATTAAAGAAGAACCTGCTGCTCTTTTAAGCTTCCTTACCAATTTAAAAGAGAACTCTGCTATAGTTTCATTTAATGGAAGAACCTTTGATATCCCTTATATAAAAGAGCGCCTTGCATATTATGGAATAAAAAAGAATTTTGATAATCTTCACTTTGACCTTCTTTTCTTTACAAGGAGAGCTTGGAAAGAAAAACTTCCGGATTATAGATTAACAACATTAGAAAAAAAACTCCTTGGCCTAAATAGAAAAGTAAATGTTCCAAGTGCTCTTGTTCCGGAATTTTATAACACATACTTAAGAAATAGAAATCCAGGTCCATTAATTCCAATAATTGAGCATAATAGGCAGGACCTTCTAACTCTTACCAAAATCTTCTCAAAATTACACGAAGAATGGAAAACTTTATAGAAAAAGTATTAAAATTCCTAAAAGAAAATCCAAGATACAAAAAAAGAATAGAACATATTGAAATATTACCCCAAAAAAATCCCATTTTTGGAGAAGTAAAGAAGGCTTTTTCTACAAAAATAAATAATTATCTTAACAAAAAGAAAATTAAGCTTTATAACCATCAGTGTGAAGCAATAGAAGCCTTAATTGAAGGGGAAAATGTTATAATAACAACATCCACTTCATCTGGAAAAACACTTTCTTTTACAATTCCAATATTTGAAAAACTCAATCAAGACAAAAATGCAACTGCTCTTTATTTATATCCTACAAAAGCTCTTGCTAATGACCAACTTAAAGTGATAAAAGAGTTTGAAAATCTCTCCGGAATATCGGTAAACCCTGCAATATACGATGGAGACACTCCTTCTAGTAAGAGAGGAAAAATTAGAGAAAGTTCAAGAATAATAATAAGCAATCCCTACGAATTCCACCAAACTTTACCCTGGCATTACAAGTGGGAAAATTTCCTTAGTAACTTAAAATTTATTGTCCTGGATGAAGCTCACCGATATAGAGGTGTTTTTGGATCAAATGTTGCCTTTTTAATAAGAAGGTTAAAAAGAATTTGTAATTTCTATGGCTCAAATCCTCAATTTGTAATCTCTACAGCTACAATTGCCAATCCTCTTGAATTTGCCAATAAATTAGTAGGTCTTGAATTTACTCTCATAAATAAAGATGGCTCCCCAAAAGGGAAAAAATATTTTATTTTTTATAATCCTTATTATGATGGAGCTGGAGAGTTCTCTACCCATCAAGAAGCAAAAGATTTATTATTACTTTTTGTAAAAAACAATCTTCAGACCCTTTGTTTTACCTCCTCAAGAAAAATGGCTGAACTAATCATTTTATGGGCAAAAGAGGAATTAAAGGAAAAAGAACCCAACTTGATCAGTAAAATAACTTCCTATAGAGCCGGTTATCTTCCTTCTGAAAGAAGGGAGATAGAGAATAATTTAAAAAATGGCATATTAAAAGGTATTACTTCAACAAACGCGTTAGAATTAGGAATAGACATTGGTTCTTTAGATAGTGTAATTATATCAGGTTATCCAGGAACAATCATCTCAACTTGGCAACAAATAGGTAGAGCAGGAAGAGGAAATAGGGACTCAATTGCAGTTCTTATTGCCTTCCAGAATCCTTTGGATCAATATTTTATGAAACACCCAAAAATTTTCTTTGAGAAATCTCACGAAAATGCAATAATTGATTTATCAAATCCATACATAGTTTCTGGACATCTTCTCTGTGCTGCCTCAGAATTACCTATTAAACTGCCAGAAGATGAACTCTATTTTGGCAAAAAAACCAGAGAATTTTTAGAAGCTCTGAGAAAAGAAGGCCTAGTAGAAAAAACAAAAAATGGATGGGTTTATATAGGCAAAACAAGAGCTACTTTAGGTGTTAGCCTTGATAATATTTCTTCTTCAATTTTTAAAGTTATCTCTAACGGAAAAGTAATTGAAACAATGGATAGATTACAAGCCTTTAGAGAAGCTCATAAAGGAGCTGTTTTCCTTCACCAAGGAGAAACTTACATTGTTGAAAAATTAGATTTAGAGAAAGGTATAGTCCAGGTAGAGAAAAAAGAGGTCGATTATCATACAGAAGCATTAAAAAATGTAGAAATAAAAATATTAGAAGAAATCAAGAAAAAGGAAATTGGGAGCTTTTCTGTATGTTTAGGAAGAGTAAATGTGAAAGAGCAATACACTGAATATAAAATAATGAAATACGATAAGGTAATAGGAAAAGAAGAGCTTGACTTACCACCTCTTGAATTTAAAACATTAAGTCTTTGGTTCTCTCTTCCTGAAATTCAAGAGAAAATATGGAAAAAAAGAAAAGAAGATAAAAAAATAAAAAAGAATTCGGAGAATGTTTTAGAGTGCTTTATGGGAGGTCTTCATGGGGCTGAACATGCAATGATCGGGGTAATTCCATTTTATGTTATGTGTGACAGATGGGACATTGGAGGCGTTTCTACTCCTTTCCATCCTGACACAATCCAACCCACAATTTTCATTTATGATGGTTTTGAAGGTGGGATAGGCTTAGTAGAAAAAGCTTTTGATTTAATTAGAGAAATAGTAAAAATGACCTATGAGCTTGTAAGAAATTGTCCATGTGAAAATGGATGCCCATCTTGCATCTTTTCGCCTAAATGCGGAAATGAAAATGAACCTCTTGATAAAATTGCAACTATCTCAATCCTTGAAGAAATTCTTCTTCTTATGAAGTAAACTTAATTTAGAATCTCCTATTGACAGCTCAATAAGATTTAATATTATTGGAAAACCAAAGGAGAAAAATTGAATTTTTTAGAAACTTTAGAAGAGGAAAAAGTTATTATAGCTGATGGAGCAATGGGAACCTCTCTTTATTCTCTTGGTATTCCAAAAGGTAGATGTTTCGAAGAACTTAACATCTCTGAGCCTAATATCGTTCAAGAGGTTCATCGAGCTTTCCGCGAAGCTGGAGCAGAAATCATTGAAACCAACACCTTTGGAGCAAATCGCTTAGTTTTAGACCTCTATTATGGTCTTGGAAAAAAGACTAAAGAAATTAATTATAAAGGAGCAAAAATTGCAAAAGAGGCAGGAAAAGGAGCCTTTGTGGCTGGTTCTGTTGGACCAATAACAAGATTGCTCAACGGAAAAGAAGAAGTTCCTTTTTCTCAAATCGAAGAGATTTTCTCCGAACAAATTACTTCTCTTCTCGAAGGAGGGGTTGACTTAATAATCATAGAAACAATGTCAGATATAGAAGAGGCTAAAGCAGCCATAAATGCGGTAAGGAAAGAAAATTCTCCTTTCATCGTTTCCTTTTCCTTTTCAAATGAAGGGAGAACTTTAAAAGGTTTTGATCCAGAAGATATTGCTAACTTTCTTAAAAAAGAAGATGTAGAAATTATGGGTGTAAATTGTGGCTCTGGTCCTCAAGAAAGTTTTTCTTCCACAAAGAAATTTCTACTCGTCGAACCAAAATGGTTATCCGCAATGCCAAATGCAGGACTACCAAGATTTATAGATAGAAAATTCATTTATCCATACAATCCAGAATATTTCCTCCATTACGCTAAGAAGTTAATCTCTATTGGAGTATCAATAATTGGTGGGTGTTGTGGGACAACACCCCAACACATAAAAATGCTTGCTGAAAACCTAAAAGGAGAAAAAGTTGTTAGAAAAAAAATTTCCTTTAATGGGAGGCTTCAAACAAAAGAGGTCTATAAACCAAAGGTTGTAACAACAACTCTTAAAGAAAAAACAAAAAGGGAATTTATTTTAATTGTAGAATTAGAACCCCCAAGAGGGACAATCTTAGACGAAGAGATAAAAATCGCCAAAGAATTAGAAAGAATAGGAATTACAGCTGTTTCTATTTCGGATAGTCCAATGGGAAAAGTTAGAATGGACCCACTCGCTTTAGCCCATAGAATAAAAGAAGAAACATCCCTTGAGGTCATTCTACATAAAACAACCCGAGACAAAAGCATTCTTGGATTACAATCTGAGTGTCTATCTATTTCCGCTCTTGGAATAGAAAATATTTTAGCATTAACAGGAGATACTCCAACTATAGAAATTCCTATTTTATCTTCTCCCCAGGAATTAACATCAAAAGAACTCATTCGAATTATTAAAACCTTAAACTCAGGAAAAGATATATTTGGGAATCCTCTTGAATCTCCAACGAATTTATGGGTTGGGGCAGCCTTAGGCGTAGAATTAAATAACATAGAAATTTCAAGAATGAATTCAAAAATAGAACTCGGTGCAGAATTTTTTATTACACAACCTGTATTTGATTTAGAAAAATTTATTCCTCTTGCAGAAGAAGTAAAAAAATTATCCATTCCAATATTTGCAGGGGTTATGCCCCTTTTAAACTCTACACAAGCAGAATATCTCCATAATGAAGTTCCAGGAATAAGTATCCCAATGGAAATTAGAAAAAGAGCGGATAAAGAAGGAATAAAAATAGCAAAGGAAATTATAAGAAATTTAAAAGAAATTACAAATGGAGTGTGTTTAATGCTTCCAAAGAAGAAAATTGAACTCTTAAAAAATTTATTAGACTTATAGAGGAAACAAATGCTTATAGCCGAACTTACAGGATTTTTCCCCCGTTCACCAGAGCTTATTAAAGCAACAAGAGACTATGATAGAGGAAGGTTGGATAAAGAAGAACTTGAACAGATTAGAGAAAAAGATGTGAGAAAACTTATTGATTATCAAAAAGACTTTGAATATATAACTGATGGCAATCTCCTATGGCAGGATCTTTTAAGACCTTTTGTAAAAGCAAATGGAATTGAATGTGGAGCGTTAACAAGGTTTTTCAGAACAAATACGTTTTATAGAAAACCTTTAATAAAAGGAAAAATTAAATTTAATCCTGAGGAGATAGAAAATTTCTTTTATGGATTTCTAATCCCAGAAAGAAGAAAAGTTATTATCCCAGGACCCATCAGTTTTTTTTATTTGAGTGAAGACTTTTACAAAAAAGACACTTTATTTATGATTACAGAAGTCATTAGAGATGTTTCTGAATATCTCGAAAAAAAGGGAGTAAGTTGCATCCAATTTTCAGAACCTTCAATTGCCTTTTTAAAATTCGATCCCTTATGGAAGGAATGCTATACCCTCTTAACGAAAAACCTTAAAATAGAAACTACCCTCCACATTCCGTGGGGAGATTTTTCTCACCTTCAAGAATTGCTTTTCTTACCTGTAAACTCTATTATTATAGATTTTTTATCTACTTCTATTGAAAATCTCAACTTAAGAATGGAAAAAAGAATAGGAATAGGGTGTATTGATGCTCAAATCTCTCTTATTGAAGAAGAACTTCAAACAAAAAAATTTGTAGAAAAAGTTATCTCAAAATTTAAGATAGAAAAATTTTTTATATGTCCAAATATGAGTTTAGAATTCTTACCCTATGAGATAGCGATTAGTAAACTTGAGGTATTAAGAAGAATTGCAGAGGCTTTCTCTTAAGGAGAGATTATGAAATTCCTTACTCAAGAAATTGGTAGTATTGCAAGACCTAACTGGCTTATAAAAAAAATGAGAAATCTGCCTCTTAAAGAAGAGGATTATGAAGAACTTCAGCACTGGATTAAGTTTTCTCAAATTGAAAGAAAAGAAGAATTAGAATTTCTAATAAATAAAGAAATTTTGGAAGAAAAAGACAAAGAAGAATTAAAAAAATTCTCCAGTCTTCTTGTGGTAAGATGTTTTGAAAGGATTGGTCTTGACATTATATATGATGGAGAACAACAAAGAACTGAAATGTATCAAGAACCAATCTCTAAGATTGAAGGTTTTAAGTTTTACGGAGAAGTTAGAAGTTTTGACAACAAATATTACAAAAAAGCAGCATGTATTGGAAAGCCAAAACTGAAATTCCCTTATCATCTTGAAGAATTTAACTATGTTAAAACTCTCACAAAAAAACCAGTTAAAATTCCAATAACAGGAGCCTACACATTTACTAACTGGTCTTTTAATGAATATTATCTAAAAAAATGGATTAAAAAAGAAAAAAATAGAAAAAAGGCACTCCATAAAGCAAATTATGAGCTTGCCGTAAATCTTGCAAAGAATGTAATTCGGCCAAATATTCTCGCTCTATTTAAAGCAGGGGCTACAATTATCCAAATAGATGAACCTGCCGCCACTACCGAACCTGAAGAGATAGGAATATTCGTAGAAAGTTTAAATAACTCAATAGAGGGGATTAAAAAATGTAAATTCATTCTCCATATATGTTTTAGCGACTATTCTATTCTTTATCCCGAAATTCTGAAAGTAAAAAATTGCTCTCAATACGCCTTTGAATTCGCCCAGAGTGAAAACTATGATTTTCTCAAACTGATGAAGAAATATTCTGATAATAAAGAGATTGGCCTTGGGGTTCTCGATGTTCATTCCGATAAAATAGAACCTCCAGAACTAATAAGAGATAGAATTTTAAAAGCCGCTAAAATATTAGACCCCGAGCAAATTTATGTAAATCCTGACTGCGGCCTTAGAACAAGAAGTTGGAAAGTAGCCTTTAAAAAGCTTGAAAATATGGTAAAAGGTGCAGCTCTTGCCAGAAAGAAAATTTCTTAAGCTTTTCCTGCTGAACCCAAGACATTTTCGTTTTTATGTTTATACATATTTATTAAGGCTTCCCTAGCTGGTCCTAAATATTTCCTTGGATCAAATTCAGCAGGATGTTCCTTTAGGTATTTTCTTATCGCTGCAGTCATCCAAAGTCTACCATCAGAATCAATATTCACTTTACAAACTGCTGATTTTACAGCTCTTCTTATCTGCTCCTCTGGAATCCCTATTGCATCTTTAAGTTCACCACCATTTGCATTAATAATTCTCACAGCTTCAGCAGGAACCGAAGAAGAACCATGAAGAACTATTGGAAATCCCGGAATTCTCCTTTCAACCTCTTCAAGGATATCAAAACGAAGAGGAGGTGGAATTAATATTCCATCCTCATTCCTTGTGCATTGTTCAGGCTTAAATTTGTTTGCGCCATGAGAAGTTCCTATTGAAATTGCAAGAGAATCAACCCCTGTCCTTTCAACAAATTCTTCAACTTCTTCAGGTTTTGTATAATGGGTTTTCTCTGCAGAGACTTCTTCTTCTATACCAGCTAAAACTCCAAGTTCTCCTTCTACTGTAACATCATATTTATGAGCAAAATCCACAACCTTTTTTGTAAGCGCAACATTCTCCTCAAAAGGAAGGGAAGATCCATCTATCATTACAGAGGAAAAACCCGACTCAATAACAGAAACACAAAGTTCATAAGAATCTCCATGGTCAAGATGTAAAGCGAGGGGTATTTCCTTTAACCCCTTTTCTTTTGCCAATTCTTTCATCATCATAACAGCACCCTCACCTAAATATCTCAAAAGGGTTTGATTTGCGTATTTTCTCGCACCTTTTGAAACCTGTAAAATCACGGGAGACTGAGTTTCCACACAAGCTGTAATAATTGCTTGGAGTTGTTCCATATTATTAAAATTATAAGCAGGAACAGCATAACCTCCTTCTAGAGCCTTTTTTAACATCTCACGAGTATTCACAAAACCCAATTCTTTATATGAAATCATAAAAAGAACCTCCTTTTCTATCTTTGTTTTTTAATATAATAAAAAAAAATTTTAATGCAATATTTTCCCCTTGACAAAAATTGCATTATTTTTCCATATAATTTTCTATAAATGGAAAAATTAACCGTAGGGCAAGGCAAAAGCCTTGCAAAAAAGATAAGAAATGTAGGGCAAACCAAAAGGCTTTGCAAAATCAACTGGCGGGCAAAGATTTATCTTTGCAAAAGGAATAAAAATGGGAAATCGGGAATCAGGATTTAGGATTTCGAGTTTAGGATTTAGCAAAGGAACAACAAATTGTACAAACTCCACAAATATCAACTGCTGTTTTGAGTTACGAGATTTTTAAAAGGGAGCAAGTTCAAATGAATGGACAAGCCAAAACTCACAACTCGAAACCCGAAACAATTAAATGTTTTAATATTTGATTTTTATACGAAAGGAGGTTCTATGAAAAAGTTAAGTTTAGTTGTCGTGTTGTTGTTGGTTAGTTGGGTTGCCTATGGACAAGGTGGTTGGACTGATGATGGAACTGTTGTCAGATTAACAACAAGCTCGGATAAAGTCGGAATCGGGACGGCGAATCCGGAAGAGAAACTGGAAGTTAATGGAAACCTCAAAATTTCAGGTAACTATAAAATCACTTCAGGTGGGAATTTAACTATCGAAGGTAGCCCTGGAAGTTATTCTCCGGCTACTCTCAAGCTGAATAGTTCCAGTGAAGCTTACCTTTACGGAGGAACCGGAGGAGGTGACCAGCACCATGTAATCCTCGCTCACACAGGTTCTCAAGCATGGGGTCGTGTTGGTATAAGGAAAACAAATCCCAGTTATGAATTAGATGTAGCCGGAACAGTTCAGATGACAGGTTTCAGATTACCAACAGGTGCAATGAATGGTTATGTTTTAACCTCTAATGGTAGTGGTGTTGGAACCTGGCAATTGCAGTGGTTGAAGAACGGAAACAATATTTATTACAATGCAGGTAAAGTTGGTATCGGAGTAACAAATCCTCAGTCGGAACTAACTGTCAATGGAGTAATTACGACCAAGGAAATAAAAGTTAAATTAACAGGCTGGCCTGATTTTGTTTTTGCGGATAATTACCGATTAATGCCTCTTAATAAACTTGAACAGCATATCAAAAAAGAAAAGAGCCTTCCTGGTATTCCAACAGCCAAGGAGGTAACAGAAGAAGGTATCCCGGTTGGAGAACTACAGGCAAAACTTTTAGAAAAAGTTGAAGAATTGACACTGTATGTAATCAAGCAAAATAAAGAATTAACTGAATTAAAGAAGGAACTTGGAGATTTAAGGAGAGAAAATAGAGAATTGAGGCAGAAAATATCAAAGATAACTAGATAACGCAAAAATCAACCATCAAAATGCAAAATGACAGATTAAAATTCAAAACTGAATTAAAAATAGAAACAACGAATCACACTAATGACACAAATTTTTTATGCCGTTCGCCGACGGCTGTCATTTTGCATTTTAAATTTTGATATTTGATTTTGTTAGGAGGTGTAATATGTTTTTCAGGAGAAAATTAAGTATTTTGGTCTTTTGTTTGATGATGGGAGCGATTGGGTTAAAGGCTCAAGGATGGACAAATATGAACGGTGGGTATACAATTTATGCTATTCCAGGTCAGGTAATACATCTCTCTTGTTGTGTTATTTATTTAGGTGGAGGGCAATGTTTTGACCCACCAAGTACCATGGTTTTTAAAGCTCCCTATCCTAATCCTTACTGCTACTTAGGAGTAGGGGGTATGCGTTCTTGGGGAAGAGTAGTAGGAGAATCAGGCTGTGTTAGGTATATTCAAGGAGGTGTTTTTATCCCTCCGTCGATTAGTTCTTCTGTAACTGATAAAGTATATCCGGGTAGGTGCGGACAATTTTCCGGAGAATTGGACGGTCCTCCTTGGACTATAGTTATTAAAGCTGACCAGATACCTGATGAATGTTCAGAGGCAGGTGACCCTGTAAATATTATGGATGGGTCTTTCAATTTGGAATCAACGGACCTTTCTTCGGGTAATTCCAATGGCGTAAGTTTAATTAGAACCTATAAAAGCAGGGAAAGGAATATTTACTTTGTAGATAAACCCACATATCACAAATTATTACTTCCATTCGGGGAAGGTGGCTGGATGCATAATTATGTTAAGTTTCTAGTAATAATGGAAGATTCTGGGAATATATATTATAAGATTAGGGATGGAAACGAGATCCGCGATGTGATTTATGTTAAAAAAAGCGGTGGTGATTCCATAGTCTTTGCAAATGTCTATAAAGTTCACAACGGTCTCGTAGAAATAGATGCGAATCACTGGAAATACATAAAATCGGATGGAACTATTGAATTTTATTCAAGAAGCAGTGTTTTTCCTCGGGTTGCTTTAATTGATTCTGTAAGACAATTTGATGAAACAACTCTGCGTTTTGGATATAGCGCAGACACTTTAAAATATGTAATAGATAAATGGGGAGATAGTTTAAAATTTTATTACAAAATTTACTGCGGTTCCCCAATGCTGGAGAAAGTCAAAATTTCAGGAAAAAATGAGTGGATGGAATATAAATATATAAAAATTAACTCTCTTTATCAGGGAGTTATAGATACTCTTTGCCGTTTATCTCAGATAATAAAACACACCCCAGGGAATGAAATAATCGTTTTTGATAGATACTATTACAATAGAGATTTAGTTCCCGGAGTAGATACTGGTGTGGATTTAAAAACCGATATAGTTACCTGGATTCCTCCCCAGAGAGCGTATAACGAGGACAATGATACGAGCCTAACAGCTTACAACAACCATCGTCTAACAGGCTATAGAGTAAATAACTGGTATGGGAAATACCCGGTTGAAGGCGTTTATTATCAGGAAGTAGTATCCGGAGATACAATTCTGGAAAAGAGTTATATAAAGAGATTCTATTCTGGAAATCATCGTGTTGACTCCGTATATGTTTACCACTGGGAAGATTTGCCAGAGCTTGGGGCTCACGACCCGAATGATACCTCTTTCACCCCTTCAACCACGGGTTATGACTATTTAGAGATAATCAGATACAATCCCATTGGAACGCGTTCTTCGGTAACAGTTGCAGGTAAAACAACTCGCTATCTCAGCTATGACTCCGATTATAATCCTCTTCTTGTCGTTGAACCCGACGGTGATACCATTCGATACGAATATTACGCCTACACAGTTGGAAATAAAACAAGATATTCTTCTTATCCAACCAAAATCGTATATCCCGGAAGAGATTCGGTTCTCAATCATTATTCCCGTCCAGACCCTGATAATCCTTACTATATCCGCCTCGATTGGACCATTGACGAGGAAGGAAGAAAGACCGTATATACCTACGACGCAAATAATTACACAGATAAAATCATCCTTGATGATAGATATGTTGCAGGAAAAGGGGTTGTGGACATAGTCACGGACTACGACTATAATGCTGTTGGTAATCTCCTTCGGGTTGAAGACCCAGAAGGGGTTATAACATACTACCAGTACAGCGATAACGACAATGGTCCATTCCTTTTGAAGAGCGGCGTAGATATTGGAAGAGATGGGGATGAAGATAATGACATTCTTACAATTTACTCATACAATAATCTTGGTAAAATCGAAAAGAAGATAGAAGCAAGAGTTAATCCTCTTGTAATTGACACAACTCGCTATCAATATGATGTTATGGGTAAACTATCAAAGATTGTTTATCCAAATGGTGATTATGAAGAATTTATCTATGATAAAGCAGGAAACCTGATTCAGAAAAAATCCCTTGATACACTGGGCAACTCGGTCACAACCCATGAATATAAATCCCGTCCCTTTGGGAAACTAAAACAGGTAAAGGAATATGCAGGAGCCCAGACTTATACAACGAAATACGATTACAATCAGGATGGAAAACTTGTAAAATTTACCAATGCGAACAATAAAACGATAAATTACAAATATAAACAAGACAAACTCGTTTCCACTCATTATCCCGATGGAACGAAAGACTCTCTCGGTTACTATCCCTGCGGTTGTTATTTACTGTTTAAAATGGATAGAAATGGAGAAGTTACACAATATCTCTATGATAAACGAGACAGACTCAAAAAGAAACTGTATTACAACAGCCTCTCGGATTACAATAGTTACAATCCATCCGATTCTCTCGTTTACTATTACAACAAAGTCGGTGAGATAATAAGAACAAAAGATAAAACAGGAGATATTATCTACAAACGGGATGATGTTGGAAATCTTGACACTGTAAAGGTATACTCCCTATATACCAATGTTTACCAATACGACCTCTCTGGAAGAAAAACACACTTTAAATCCTACAAATACGGGAATCCGTCCCAGGTATATTTAGAGCAGACCTTCCAGTATGATGATGCAGGAAGAGATATATCCACAACCGTAGCCGGGAAGAGGTGGGATCTTTCCTACTATGACAATAATGCCTTAAAAGAAATCTCATATCCGGAAATATCCGGAGGTTCAAATAGACTCTCGGAATCTTATCAAATTGGAAAGAGAGGAGAAATAACCGAAATCTTTACAGGTTTGAATCATAATATAACAAATCTCCTCACTAATCCTGGCTTTGAAACAGGGAATTTAACAGGCTGGAATGGTTATCCGCAAGCTGGAGCAACAAAATGGTATATTGACGCTACGGATAATATTGTAGAATTTTCCTGCGGAAATACTCACGGAACTGGAAATCCGTATCATTCCTGGCAGGTAACGAGTTCAGTCAAAAAGGAAGGTAATTACTCGTTATATTCCCCCTATTCTCCTACAGAGCCATATTCCGATGTAGAATTTCTCCTTCAGCACTTCGATTTATCAGATTATGGTTACCCATTCGAAGCTTCCGCATGGATAAAAACAAGTGGTCTCGAAGATGGTGTCTGGATAGGAGTGATTTTATGGGCTGATTATCCTGATAGCATAAGAGTTCTTGCTGATAGGTGGTCGGAAAGGATTACGGGAACGCAGGATTGGAAGAAGGTAACGGTTACCATAGATGATGAAGGATACGATGTCAACAACCTGAAAGGGATATTTTATATAGAAAGAATTAGAGGTAATGGAGCAGTCTGGGTAGATGATATCAGGCTTGAAAAAGGAGATACCCTTCAGAATGCAAAAATAACTTACCAATATGACAGAAGAGCAAACAGGAACTACTCATACATCAAACTTCCGGACGGAACCGAAGAAGAGCAGATATACAGATATGATAATTTGAACAGATTGAAAAAGTCGGTTTTTAGAGAACCTGGGAAGCCTACATCTCAACAATATGTTTACACCTACGACCCTGTTGGGAATAGGACAGAAAGAACTGCTATCGGTTATCCTTCTCATCTGGAGTATATCTACAACACGGACAACAACCGATTGTTGAGTATAACCGAACTCGGGGAACAATATACCTACAACAATAGAGGAGACCTCCTTACTGCAACAGGTGGATATGCTTTCTCCTACGACACAGAAGGAAGACTTGAAAAGATAACTCAATCTACCGGTGTCCAAATCCATAAACTTAAATTCCTGTATTCCTCGGAAGGGTGGAGGATAAGGAAGATAGATAGTTCTGCAACCAAAGTTGATACAACTTAATATGTCTACGATGGAATGTTTGCAGTCGTGGAGTTAAATACTGTTAAATCCAAAGCAGGTGGACACTTTGTGGAGGTTTTGGGGATAAAGAGGGTAGACTTAAATATAAACCTAAAAATTGTTGGTTAGAAGAATTAAGGAGTTGCAATGATTGTTAAAATAAATATCCTCCTTTTAAAGATGAACAATGAAAGGAAGATATATGTTTTATTATCAATAGGACGAGGTTATAAAAATATGCAACCCTTTGAT
>JBDRZZ010000004.1 GCA_039804165.1 candidate division WOR-3 bacterium | reverse complement strand
CCCTTTTTGTGCAAAATACCTTATATTCTTTCATAACTTCTTTTGGGTTTATATTTAAATCTACCCTTTTTATCCCCACAACCTCCACAAAGTGTCCACCACCTGCTTTGGATTTAACATTTCTCCAACGATTTTCTCTTGACAATAATTATTTTATAAATATATTTTAATTTATAATTAAACTTGATGTTTTATAAATGAATAATCCATATGCTTATGAGAAAATACGGGAAATTCCGATTGACAAAATTTTAAATTTGTATAATAAAAATAACAGTAAGAGGTTTTGAGATTTGATAGGAATAAAAAGCAATTGGAAAAATTCAAAAAAGAGGAGTCTTTTTTCAGGTATTATTCTATTTATAGAAAATTCAACAAAAAGGAGGTATTAATGAAAATAGGAAATGAAGGAAGAAATTTGTTCCCCAGATGGATTTTATTTTCTCTATTTTTGACTCTTTGCTTTTTAGTTTTTTCTCCGAATCTAAAAGCTGCGATTACTGGAAAGATTGCCGGTGTTGTTGTAAATGCTCGAACTGGTGAACCTTTACCTGGTGCTAATGTGATAATTGAAGGAACTGATAGGGGTGCTGCTTGTGACGAGAATGGTTACTACTACATAATAAGATTAGATCCTGGAACTTACAATGTTCAAGCAAGGATGATGGGTTATAAGAGTGTTACAAAGACAAAAGTTTTGGTCACCTCAGATCACACAACAACTCTCAATTTTGAATTAGAGCCTGCTGTAGTGGAGGGAGAGGGAGTTGTTGTTGAGGCGCAGAGAGAGGTTATAAAGTTAGATCTTTCTTCGAGCTCTTTTTCTGCCACTAAGTCTGATATAGAAGCTGTTCCTCTTATTACAGATGTAGCGCAATATCTTAATTTGCAGGCTGGAATTGATGGTTGGAGTATTAGAGGAGGAAGTAGAAGCGAGACGAAATTAATGGCAGATGGACTTTTACTTGTTGACCAGAGAGCAAATGAGCCAATTTTAATGCCAAATTTAAGCGAGATAAAAGAGGTAAATTTGATAAAGGGAGGTTTTGCTGCCGAATATGCAAATGTTACAGCAGGAGTTATAAATGTTGTGACACGAGAAGGTTCTCCCACAAAATATGAAGGTTCTTTTGAGTATAGATACACTAAGGGGTATCAGAAACATTGTGGGCCTTCGATTTTCTCTCCTGATAATTATTACAATAAGTCTTTTTTGTTTGATGGAGATGTTGATGGAGATGGGATTCCTGATAGCGTTTGTTGGAAAGGAACAACGGTTTGGAAGAAAAAAGGTGATACAATAAGTTGGAAAACGTATCCTAGTTTTACAGGATGGATTACCGAAGCAAAGAAATTGAAGATAAAAACAACTCCAGAAGAGCTCCGTGATAGATTTCTCTGGATGAGGAGGATTGATATTCCAAGAACGGATTCTTTATTGCTTATCTATAATGGTGGGGATTCAATGTATGCTCCCATTTACAGAAATGATACATTAATAGGATATGAAAAGGTTCCTTATAGTAGGAAGCATGAGGAAAGAAGGGGTCATTATGGTGATAAACCAGACTGGACTGCTGATGTTGGATTTGGAGGGCCAATTCCTTTAATTGGAAAGGCTTTGGGGAATATGAGTTTTTACACTTCTTATAGAGACCACAATGAAACGTTTGCAATTCCAGATAGTAGAGATTATTATAGGGAGCGGACGGCAAGTTTAAAGCTAACTTCTAGGTTAGGGAATGTTAAAGCGAGTTTAAGAAGTGCATATTCAATTACTAACACTCTATCTCCATGGTCATGGGGGTGGACTGATCCTCTAGGCAATTTGGCTAAGCCTCATGGATTTAATGGTCAGGTTTATTTAAGAAGTGGAATGGATATAATTCTACCAAATGGAGAATGGGATGGAATTTATCATGGAAGTGATAAATTGAGTCTTGGTATTCTTTATAGACCTAATGGATTAACACCTTTTGATGTAATTGCAAAGATGACGGGAATTTCTCTCCAGCATGCAATAAATGAGAATACTTTTTATGATATTCATTTAACTTATATCCGTAGAGATAATGATGCTAAATTCTATTATGGAGTTCCTCATAGAATGGGAGGAGATACTGTAGTCCTATGGTTTGGGGAACAGAAAATTGGAAGTCAAATAGCAGTGGATAATATTCCTTTTGGATGGGCTGATCCTGATTATGAACCCAATTATCTTTATGATGCAGGAGGGGCAGGTTATGGTTCTTCTCACCAACTTGGGACTTGGAACACTTCTTGGTCTCAAACCT
Source organism: candidate division WOR-3 bacterium (assembly GCA_039804165.1). Classification (NCBI taxonomy): domain Bacteria; kingdom Pseudomonadati; phylum Caldifarciminota; species Caldifarciminota bacterium. Next base: position 107,661 of record JBDRZZ010000004.1, on the reverse strand, counting down.
ATAGTTTGAGTTTTGACTTTACTTCTCAGATAAACAAATATAATCAAATGAAAACTGGTTTTTCCTATCAATATGATAAACTTCATGAATTTTGGATTTCAAATGATGGTTGGGTTTGGCCAGATAGTGGTCAAGAATTAACTTATTCTGGGCAACAATATTGTTATAACACTTCTGATGCGTATCCGATTCTTATTGGTGGGTATATTCAGGATAAAATTGAATTTGAAGGGATGTTTGCAAATTTAGGTCTTCGTTTTGATTATGCAGATCCGAATGTTAAGTGGCCAAAAGAAGAAGATGTGTATTCACTGTATTATTCGGCTTATATGAAAAAAATGCTATTCTCTGAAGGAGCTCCTTTAGAGGATGTTCCAGGTATCTTTAAGATAAGTCCAAGGGTTGGGATTTCGTTCCCAATCTTAGAGAGAAGCAAGTTATTCTTTAGCTACGGGCATTTTTATTCTTTACCTCCTAATGATAAGAGATTCAGAATTGACTGGGGTGAGTATAAAGATCCGATTCTCACCCTTGGGAATCCTTATTTAGATATGGAAAGAACAATCTCTTATGAAGTGGGTTTAGAAAGCAGCATTGCTAATACTTACTTAGCGAGGATTTCTGGCTATTATAAAGATGCGGACAAAAAATGTAATGATGTTGAATATGAGAGTTATTATGGGGATGCTAATTATAAAAGGCCAGAAAATACAGGTTATAGTGATATAAGGGGTTTTGAGATTGAATTTAGAAAAGATATTGGAAGGTTTTTAAGAGGCTGGCTTAATTATGATTATAGAGTTGAAACATCAGGGAAAATTGGTTTAGATAAGTATTTTGAGGATCCTGTAAAGCAATCTCAGAGTTCAAAAATAAACCCTGAAGAAGCTAGACCTGTTCCACGACCTGTGTTTAGAGCTCAGCTAACTTTATCTTCTCCTGATAATTGGGGAATAATTTTTGGAGGTTATAATTTTACAGCTGTTTATAGTTGGAGAGCGGGCAGATATGAAACCTGGATTCCAGAGACAAAATACGACCCTTATAGGGATGAGTTGGAGAACAACATCCAATGGCCAGATGAGCGAAATATGGATATAAGTATTGGTAAAAATCTTTCTATTGCAGGATTTAAGATGGATCTCTTTATGGATGTTCATAATGTCTTTGATTGGCAGGAACTCTCTACTCAGGCTTTCTCAGATGATATTGATAGAAAGGCGTATTTAAAGTCACTTCATCTTGATATTTATAATAAGCCCCCACTTAAAGGAGATCCCACTCTTAAGGGACCTGAGGAAGGAGAAGAGCCTGATCGTGTTGGAGATTTAAGAAGCGAGGATAAACCATATATAAATAACCCAAATAGAGAATTTCTCTATTATCTTGATCCAAGATTTATTCAGTTTGGAATAAGGGTTTCTTTTTGAAGGAGGTTATTGAAAAATGAAAAAGGGAATAGTAGTATTTTTAAGCTTCTTTCTTGCAACTTTTGTTTATGCTCAGTTATTTAAGACAATAGATGTTGGGAAAATGCAAGCTCGTGTTTATGATCATGGTTGCTATAGTGAGGATGTTCGGGATCATGCTATGTGCATTTATTTTAGAGGTAGTTATGTTTTAATGGAAGAGATTTCTCAAATGTGGCCTGGTGGAATTCTCAAGAATTCCGGAATGTTTTTTGGTGTAAGAAACTGGAAAGATACAACTGGATATGTCTGGGATGCTTATGTTACTGGTCATGCTTGCCGTAAAAGAGCCCTTGATATTTACCAGTTTTCTGTTCCAGATGAAGAAGGTTATTATATCCGTCGGTATTTTAGGTATCCTCCAACACAGGTAATTGTGGATGGGAAAACACTAACCCCTCCACTTATGTTTGGAGATGAAGTGGCTCCGGAAAAGATTTTGGGGGGGACCGCTGATGTAATGGTTGAATCTCATGTGAGATTAAATGTAGGAGTGGATGCTATCCAGAGGGTTTTAGCTTGGAGTCAGCCGGGTCATGATGATTATATAATATGGGATTGGACTTTTGTGAATACAGGAAATGTTGATAAAGATCCTGAGATAGAGCTTCCGGGTCAGAAATTAGAAGGTGTTTATATTACAAGAATTACTGAGGCTATGATAAATGGAACTGGAAATAATAAAGTAATGGCAACTTGGGCTGGGACTACGGAAAATCATGATACACGCCTTTCTTATCCTCAGGATGATGATTCTCTTCGGATTGATTATGTTACCCCTCTAAGGGCAAGAGTATCAAAGGATAGCTATGGCCTTAAACCCGGTAGTGTTAATGGAACTGTTTTAGATGGAGCTCGTTTTGGAGGGACTGCCGTTTTATTTGCTCCCAAAAATACAAAAGTAAGACAAAATCATCCTATTCCTAATATTGCCCTAAGCAATGATCCTGCTCAACCTTCAATGCATTCAAGTCTGATCACAGAATCAAGCTGGATTATATGGGATTTTCCGGTCTTAGAAAATCCACCTGAGGATTATGTTGAAGCTTATGAGTTAATGGTAAAAGGAGGTTTTGGTATTTCTGATAACCCACCCACTCCTAACGATTTACTCTTTAGAGAAGAGGTTTATGCGATGGATAGTCTTTATGATGTTTATGATTCTACTGCAAGTGGTGGGAAAACTTATTATGAGCAACCCCTGGATAGATGGGGAGAGTTGGATCCTCTAAGAGGTTATCCTTACGCAGAGGATATTACATATCTTAGATTTGACCAGCAATGTCATCTTTCCATTGGTCCATATGATATGGATTATGGTGACACTTTAAGATTTGTTTATGCATATGTGGGTGGTGCAATAAGTAGGAAGACTTCATATCTTCTTGGAGAAGCTTGGGCAGCTGGGGTAGCAACTTCTTATGACTGGCTTGCGAATTTAGATTCTGCTACAATGGTTGAGGAATTAAAGAAAAGAGATCCAATATTTAATGTTTATTATCCCACAGGGTTATCTCCTAAGCCAACTTTGAATGATATTGCAAAAGACCTTATGGTTGCCACTGGTAAGGATTCTCTTTTCAATAATGGAATGAATGCCCAGAGAAACTTTAATATGAATTACGAAATTCCTGCTTCTCCTGCACCTCCTTCTCGCTTTGAGGTTACTTCAAGATCCGATATGATAAAACTTGAATGGAGTTATGAACCAGGATTTGATTCAGATATTGCAAAATTTAGAATTTATAGGGCTTTAGGTGATTATGTATATAGTAAAGTAGGAGATAAGATTGTTGGTGATTGGCAGTTAATTGATTCTGTCTCTGGGAGTGAAAGATTATATGAAGATAAGAATATTACTCCAGGAGTGGATTATTTCTATTCTATAACAGCTGTTGGGAATAATGGAGCTGAAAGTGGAATTTTCTTAACAATGACTCTGGCACCAGCAAGGTTAAAATCTATTGCCGCATCCAATCTCGATTCTGTTAGAGTTGTTCCAAATCCTCTAAATATTAAAGCTATAGGAGGGTATACAGAAGGAGGAGGTTATAAAATTGGTTTTGCAAATCTAACGGATAATTGCACAATAACCATCTTAACTGAGTCAGGGAAACTTGTGAGAACCATTGAGCATAAGGGTGGAGGTATGGAATTTTGGTATGTTGGTAATGAATATCTAATTACAAAGGCAGACCAGAGACCTGTTAGTGGAATTTATATTGCTTATATAAGAGATAATGAGACTGGTCAGACTGTATCCCGTAAGTTTTTAATAATTAGATAGGGGGCGAAAGATGAGGAAATTTATTGTTTTCATTTTAATTTTTGTTCTTTTTGTTAATGTTTATGGAGTGGATAAAGTTGCTCAAGCAGGTTATGGTTTTTTAGATGTAAATACAGGAGCTCGTCCTTCTGCACTTGGAGGAGCTTTTACAGTAATAGGTAAAGATGCAACAGCTTTGTTCTACAATCCATCGTGCATAGGAGAGTTAGATTCTCGTTTTGATTTATCTGTTGGTGGAACAAAGTGGATTGCTGATATAAATTATGCTTATCTTGCGGCTGCTTATGACGCTGGAAAATGGGGAAGTTTTGGTTTTCACCTTATTTATCCTGATTATGGTGACGATTTTTATGGGACTCAGGTTATTATGGGGGAAGTAGGATTTGGAGATACTGGTCCATTAGAAGTTTCTGCATTTTGTGCTGGGTTGGCTTATGCAATAGAGTTTACTGATAAATTCACAACAGGAATCCAGTTCAAATACGCTACCCAACATCTTGGAGAAAATATGTTTGAGGTTCCTGGGGTCGAACCTGCTGATACTGACACTATAGTGAAGAAGAACGAAACTTCTACTTTCTCTGCTGATTTTGGTTTACTTTTCTATCCAGGTTTTAAGAGTTTTGCTTTTGGTATGTCTGTTAGGAATTTTTCTCCAAGAGTTGTTTATGAGAGGATTGGTTTTGAATTACCTTTAACTTTTACTCTTGGTGTTAGTATGGACATTCTGGATTTCTTTGGAGAACATCCGGATTATTCTCTTCTTGTGGAAATAGATGGGATTCACCCTCGTGATTGGGATGAACAAATCCTTTTAGGAGGAGAATTTGGATACAAAGATATGATTTTCTTACGAGCCGGATATCAGTTTAATGACTATTTGGAAAACGGATTAAATTTAGGAGCAGGTATTAAGGCGAAGGTAAGGTTAGATTACGCTGTAAGTTTCGTTCGATATTATGATATGATTCATAGAGCTTCTGCTGGTTTTTCTTTCTAAGAAGCTTTTTAGTTTTAGAAAAAAATAGGGGGAGTTTCCCCCTATTTTTTTTATTTAATCACAGCCCAAATAGTTTTGGGAGAAGAAGTGAAATTCCTGGAATATAAGTTATTAAAAGCAGGGAGATTATCATAAAAGCGAAGAAGGGCAAGAAACTTCTAATAACTTCGTGAATTTTGCCTTTCCCAACACTTACCCCTAAAAAGAGAACAGTTCCTACAGGTGGAGTGCAGAGCCCTATGCAGAGATTTGCAATAATTATGATGCCGAAGTGAACAAGATTTATGCCTAATTGTTGAATTATTGGAAGGAAAATAGGGGTAAATATAAGGATTGCTGGAGTCATATCTAAGAAGGTTCCTACAAATAAAAATAGAATGTTTATCATAAGAAGAATCGCAAACTTGTTAGTTGAAATAGATAGGATTGCTTTTCCTACATACTCTGGAATATCTTGAGAAGCCATAAACCAAGACATTCCTGTGGATGTTCCGATAAGAAACATCACCACAGATGAGGTTACTCCACATTCAAGTAAAATTCCGGGAATTTCCTTCCATTTTACTTCTTTATATACTATGACAGCTAAAATAAAAGCATATACAACCGCAATTCCTGCTGCTTCTGTGGGGGTGAATATGCCCGTAATAATTCCTCCTATAACAATAATAATTAAGAGAAGTCCTGGAAGAGCACTAAAAAACCTTTTAATTGTTTCTTTAAGAGGGATACGTTCTCCACTTACATATTTATGCTTTTTAGCAATAATTGCGCTAACAATCATTAATGAGAATCCAACTAAAATTCCAGGAAAAACCCCTGCTAAAAATAAAGCAGCAATAGATACGGTTCCTGTAACCAAAGCATAAACAATCATTGGATTACTTGGTGGTATTAGTAAACCTGTTGTGGCAGAACAGGATGTTAATGCAATATTAAAGTTTTTGTCATAACCTTTTTTTGTCATTTCAGGAATCATTACCCCTCCAATTGAAGAAACTGCCGCAACAGAAGACCCGGAAATTGCTCCCATTAACATACATCCTAAGGTATTTACAAAAGCAAGACCTCCAGGAAATCTTCCAACCAAAGCTTCAGCTAAGTCTATTAGTTTCCTTGCGATTCCGCCTTTTCCTAAGAAAAGACCCATAAGAATAAAGAAAGGTATTGCCAGTAAAGAAAAGCTATTTATTCCAGTTGCAAGACGAGGAGCCACAACGTTGATTCCAGAGATTTCTCCGATAGATGAAATTGCCCAAAATGTAGATAGTCCTATTGTTACCGCAATAGGGACATTCATTATAAGAAGCAAAATAAATGTAAAAATCATTACAAAGAGAGGTTCATTCATTTTTTCTTCCTTATTTTAATTAAAGAATGAATATCCTTAAAGATAAATTCAATAGAATAAGTAATTATAAAAAAAGCGCTTATTGGAAGGCAAAGATATAGATAACCTGTTGGAATTCCCATTGTTGGTGAGGTCTGGTGGTGAATAAAGGCATTACGAATGAAGTTTATTCCACCTATTAGCATAATCCAAAATGCAAAAAATCCTACAAGAGCTGAGATTATGATATCGAGTATTTTTCTAGAATATTCGTTGAGCTTATAAGCAAAATATTCCATTCCGATATGGGATTTTTTCCCGTATGCATATGATGCCCCAATTAACCCGCACCACATTAACATATAAGTTGAAGATTCTTCTGTCCATACTGCGGGTGATCTTAAAACAAGCCTTGTAAAAATTTGCCATAGGACTGTTATTACCATTATTCCCACAAGGAATATAACAAAATAGCTAAGGATTTTATTTCGTAAAAAAGACAAGGATGAAAGAATTTTCTTAAAAGACATATTTATTTATTTCTCTTGAAACTCCTTGATTTTTTTGATTAATTCCCCTATAACCTCATCATTTGCATATTTTTCATACATTAAACTAGAGGTTTTAATGAAAGGTTCTTTATCCGGAATTATTATTTTAACTCCTGCAGAATCAAGTTTCGCAAAATTTCTTTTTTCTTCTTCGTTCCATAGTTTTTTTTGGAATCCTACAGATACAAGAAATGTCTCCTTTATTATTCTTTTATCTTCTTCTTTTAGGTTATCCCACTTAGATTTACTTGCTAAAACTACATCCATAGGGGATGTGTGTTCATCTAAAGAATAATATTTGCAAATTTCGTAATGTCTTGCGGAAACAAATGAAGGTGGGTTATTTTCAGCCCCATCTACAAGTCCTTGTTGTAAAGCAGTGTATAACTCTGCCCAGCTGATTGGTGTGGGGGAAGCTCCAAAACACTCTAAAAGTTCAATAGCCATTGGACTTTTTATGACTCTTATTTTCATATTCTTTAAATCTTTTGGAGTATTTATTGGGCGTTTTATAGTGTAAAAGCTTCTTTCTCCTGCCTCATAAAAACCTATTCCAACTAGATTTTTCTCTAAACCTGCATTTAATAATTCTTTCCCTATATCAGAATTAAGAATTTTCCACTTATGGTCTCTATTTTTAAAAAGATAAGGCATTCCAAGGACTCTCATCTTTGGGACAAAGGCTTCAAGATTCGCGGAGGAGACTTTTGCAAGATCAATTATTCCCATTTGTAATTGTTCAATTAAGTCTTTTTCTGTTCCAAGTTGTCCTGCAGGATATATTTTTATTATTATTCTTCCATTGGTTACTTTTTTTAAAGTATCTGACCAAAATTCCATCGCCTTATGCACAGGGTGGTTTATATCAAGAGAATGCCCTAATTTTAGATTAATTATATTTGATGGTTCTTTCTCTTTTTTACCACAACCGAAATTTATTCCTATTATGGTAAGAAGAATAAAAATTATACTGAATATATTTTTTATCTTCATAGGGCCTCCTTTTATTTAGGATTGAAAATTAATTGAATCTCCTTCTCCCATTGTTTAATTTTATACTAATGCTCTATTTAAGTTTGTCAAGTCTTTGAAAATTAATTTTTATAAGGGAGCTTGACATAACTAATTAAAGGGTTAATTTTTAATTATGTTAGACAAAGAAATTTTTATTGATTCTTTTTTGGGTCCTGGAAAAAAAGCAATAGATATGGGCTCGTGGGATAATATTGAACCTTCTGTGTTTTTGGCTTCGAGAGGGTTAACAGTTTTCGCTATAGATCGCTACCAAAGGATGTTAGATTTTGAAGAGAGGCTTATAGAATCCTTTGAGAAAAAGAGAATTAGTAGGGAAGTATTTGAGAGGATTTTTCCTTTGAAAGCGGATGCAAATTGCCTTCCATTTTCCGAGGAGTCAATTGATGGAATTTTTTTTATTTATTCTGTTCCGTGGTTAGAACAGTTTGGAACGGAACCTTTGAGCGCTTATAAAGAGGCTATGAGGGTTTTAAAGAATAATGGGCTAATATTCATAATAGAATCAACTATAGAACGTGCAGAAATTCAAATGGGTCTTTTAAGCACAATGATGAAAGCAGAAAGATTGGAGAATGTTGTTGTGGGAAAGAAGCATTCTAAGGAAAGAGAGTTCTTTTAAAGGATGTTTGAGAAAAAATTAGAAGAAAAAATAATAGAGGCAATCAAAAAGGCAGAAATAGAAATTCCTAAAGACGTTATAAGTTCCCTGGAAAAAGCTAAGGCAAGGGAGAAAGGAATTGCTAAAACTCAGCTTGAAGCGATTCTTGAAAATATTAAAATATCTCTTGGGGAGAGGATACCAGTTTGTCAAGACACTGGGGTAATGAATTTTTATATAGAAGCCGGAAGTAATTTCAAGTATTTTAGTGAATTAAGAAATTCTATAAAAGAAGCGGTTAAAAAAGCGACGAAAGAAATTCCTTTGCGTCCTAATGCTGTTAACCCTTTTACAGGGGAAAACTCTGGGGATAATACAGGTAGGAACCTTCCTTACATCATTTGGGATATTAAAGAGGGCGATGAGTGCAAAATAAATTTTATGCCCAAAGGTGGAGGTTCAGAAAATATGAGTGTTTTAAGAATGCTTAATCCTGAGGGAGGAATATTTGAAGCTAAAAAATTTATCTTAGAACACATTATAAATATAGGAGGGAAACCTTGTCCTCCAACTATATTGGGTGTTGGGATAGGTGGGGGTGCTGAAGTTTGTCTTTGCCTTGCCAAGAAGGCTCTTTTCCGTAAGATTGGAGAGAGACATCCAGAAGAAAGGATAGCAAAGATGGAAGAAGAGTTAATAGAATTGATAAATAAATCCGGGGTAGGCCCAATGGGTTTAGGAGGCAAAACCACAGTTTTAGATGTTCATATTGAATACGCTTATCGTCATCCGGGTTCTTTTCCTTTAGGAATAGTTATCCAATGTTGGGCAAATAGAAGAAGCTCTGTTAGAATAAAGAATGATGGTTCTATAGAAGTTATATAAAAATGAAAAAGTTTTACCTTAAAACCCCTCTTTTAGAAAAAGACGTTAAAATTTTATCTATTGGGGATATTATTTTCTTAACTGGTAAGGTTTTTACCGCAAGGGATGAAACCCATAAAAGATTAATTGAATTAAAAAAGAATGAAAAGGAACTTCCTTTTAATCTTCATGAAATGGCTCTTTTTCATTCAGGACCCATTGTAAGAAAGGAGAAAGGTAAATGGGTAGTGCTATCAGGAGGGCCAACAACTTCAATCCGGATGGAAAATCTTGAAAGTGATTTTTTGAGTTTGTTTAATGTGAAAATGATAATTGGTAAAGGGGGAATGGGAGAGAAGACTTTAAAAGCTTTAGAGAGAGTGGGTGCAGTTTATACTCATTTTCCAGGAGGAGCAGGAGTTCTTGCTGCAAAATGTATAAAGAAAGTAGAAAATGTTTATTTCTTGGAGGAGCTTGGAATACCAGAAGCTCTTTGGATTTTAGAAGTTGAAAACTTTGGACCTCTTTTGGTAACTATGGATGCAAGGGGAAATAGTTTTTATAATGATCTTATGAGGAAGTGGATGAAAAACTTAGAGAAGATTAAAAGAAGAATTATTAAGGAGTTATAAATGGAGAAAGAAAATGAAATAATAGAAAATTTAAAAAGGAAGGCTAAACTTCCAGAGGAGATAGCTCCAAGGTGGCACGAATTTTACAAAGGGAAAATAGAAGTTTCTGTAAAGTGTTCTGTAAGTAAATTAGAAGACTTTAGCGTTTGGTATACTCCCGGGGTAGCAGAACCCTGTAGAATGATTTATAAAGATCCTTCTCTTATCTACAAATTTACGAATAAATGGAATAATGTAGCGGTAATCTCTGATGGCACAAGAGTTCTTGGACTTGGAGATATTGGCCCTTTTGCAAGTTTGCCGGTGATGGAAGGGAAATGTCTTCTCTTTAAATATCTTGGAGGAGTGAGTGCCTTTCCTTTGGTTCTGGATACAAAAGATCCAGAGAAATTTATTGAGACAGTGAAAATAGTTTCCCCTTCCTTTGGAGGAATAAATCTTGAGGATATTGAAAACCCTAAATGTTTTTATATTCTTGATAGACTCCGTAATGACCTTGAAATTCCTGTTTGGCATGATGATCAACAAGGGACTGCTTCTATAGAACTTGCGGGTATCATTAATGCGTTGAAATTGGTTGGAAAAGAGATTCATAAAGCGAAGTTTTCAATTATAGGAGCTGGAGCAGCAAATATTGCTCTTTGTAGAATTCTTTTTAAGGCTGGGGTAGATCCAAAAAATGTTGTGGTTGCTGATAGTAAAGGAATTCTTCATAAAGGTAGAGAAGATCTTGAGAGAAATAAGGAGTTTAATCCTTATAAATGGGAACTTGCTTGTATAACAAATGGAGAAGATAAAAAAGGTGATATAGGAGAAGCTATAGAAGGAACTGATGTTATGGTTTCAGCTTCTACTCCCGGACCCGGCACAATAAAAAAAGAGTGGATTAGAAAAATGAATAAGGATGCAATTGTTTTTGCGGTGGCGAATCCAATTCCAGAGATATGGCCTTGGGAAGCAAAAGAGGCGGGAGCGAGGATTGTAGGGACTGGTCGCTCAGACTTTGAGAATCAAATAAATAATTCTCTTGGTTTTCCGGGAATTTTTAGAGGAACTCTTGATGTAAATGCAAAGACAATAACTGATGAAATGATAATAGCTGCATCTTATGCTATTGCAAAAACAGCTGAAGAGAAAGGCTTAAAAGAAACTTACATTGTTCCTTCGATGGATGAATGGGAGGTTTTCGTTAATGAAGCTGTTGCAGTAGGACTTAAAGCGATCGAAGAGGGAGTTGCGAGAGTTTATTTGAGTGAAAACGAATTGAGGAATAAAGCTATAGAAATAATAACCAAATCAAGAAATGAAACCCAACTTCTTATAAAAGAGGGATTAATAAAACCTCCTCCTATGTAAGTTTCATTTTTTATCTGAAAGGTCAGGAAAAGTTCCTCCTTTTACAAATCGCACATCCTCAATAGAAATAAAAGCACTGGGGTCATACTCTCTTAAGATTTTCATTACAGGATTTAGATTTTTTCTTCTAATTACAATGAAAAGCTCATTTATTTTTCCTTTTTCACCTTGAGCAATTCTGCTTGTTACTCCATAGTTATTATCTCTAAGGATTTTTAGGAGTTTTTTTGCATCGTTTGTAGTAAAAACGTGGATGCTAAAAAGTCCAAGAGCAAGTTTTTCTTCGATTATTATCCCAAGATAGATTCCTGTTGCAAAACCTCCAGCGTAAACTATATAATAAAAGAAATTGGTTATATTCTGCATAACTTTTGTAATTGCAACAATCCAAATTAAAATTTCAAAAAATCCTAAAAGAGAGGCAAAGAATCTTTGTCCTTTTGAGACAAATATGATTCGCATAGTCCCAAGAGATACGTCAGCCGCTCTTGAAAGGAATATTAAAATTGGTAATATAATCCAGGTAAAAATCCATGTATCAAAAAATGAAATAGGCATTTAGACCCCTTTAAAATTAAATGGAGTTTTTATTTTAAGTCTCTCTTATTTGCCCGTTGCCTCTTATTATGAATTTGGTGGATGTAAGTTCAGTAAGGCCCATAGGCCCCCTTGCATGGAGCTTTTGAGTGCTTATTCCAATTTCCGCTCCAAGCCCAAATTCTCCTCCATCAGTAAACCTTGTGGAAGCATTAACATATACAGCTGCGGAATCAACCTCTCTTAAAAATTTATTTGCATTCTCATAGTGGTTTGTGACAATAGCTTCAGAGTGTTTAGAGCTATACTTATTTATGTGATTTATAGCCTCATCAATATCATTCACAATTTTCACTGCCATAATGTAATCAAGGTATTCTTTATACCAATCTTCTTCGGTTGCTTTTTTTATATCAGGTAGAATCTTTCTTGTAAGAGGACATCCTCTAAGTTCTACATTTTTTTCAGAAAATTTCTTATACATAAGGGGAAGAAACTTTTCTGCAATGTCTTTGTGGACAAGAAGAGTTTCTGCTGCGTTGCAAACACTGGGGCGGTCTGTTTTTGCATTATAAACAATTTTAATAGCCATATCAATGTCTGCATAGGAATCTACATAAACATGGCAATTTCCTGTTCCTGTTTCTATAACTGGAACTCTCGATTCTCTTACAACTCGTTTGATTAAGCTTTCTCCACCTCTTGGGATTAAAACATCTAAATATTCGTTTAATTTTAATAAAACATCAACAGCTTTGCGATCCGTTGTTTGGATTAATTGGACGGATTCCCTCGGTAAACCAACCTTACTAATTCCATCTTGAATTATTTCCGTTAATATCTTATTAGAATTAAAAGCTTCAGAACCACCTCTAAGAATAACAGCATTTCCAGATTTAAGACATAGACCAGCAACATCTACAGTAACATTTGGTCTTGCTTCGTAGATTATTCCAATTACTCCAAGAGGAACTCTCACTTTTCCAACTTCAAGACCATTAGGTCTTCTTTTCATTCCAATAATTTCTCCAACTGGATCTTCTAACTGAACAACTTCTCTAAGCCCTTTTGTCATTCCTTTAATTCTTTTTTCGTTTAGTTCTAATCTGTCCAAAAGGACCTTGCTAAGCCCTGCTTTTTTTGCAGAGCTCATATCTTTTTTATTAGCAGCAATTATTTTATCAATAGAATCTTCCAAATTTTTAGCCATATTAAGCAAGGCTTCATTCTTTTGATTTGTTGAAGCTTTAGCTAAAACTCTTGAAGCTTCTTTTGCCTTTTTTGCCTGAGCGATTACTTCTTCTTTTATCCCCATTATTAAACTCCTATTACTAAATTTCTTCGGTGGATTACTTCTTCCTGATTTACGTAACCTAAGATAGAGAATATTTCACTTGAGTGATGCCTTTTGATTTTCTCTATTTCCGAGCTTGAATAATCAACAAGACCTCTTCCAATTTCTTTTCCTTCCTCATTTAATATCTTTACTAAACTTCCCGAAGGAAAACTTCCAATTACTTCCACAATTCCTCCAGGTAGAAGACTTTTTCCTTTTTTTACAATTGCTTCTTCAGCACCTTTATCTACAACCAAACTCCCACAAATTGGGAGATTGAAGCTAAGCCATTGCTTTCTCTTAGAAAGAGTATCTTCTGTAGGTAAAAATGTTGTTCCAATATCATATTTTTTATTATTTTCAAGCATATTAACGATGTCTATAATTACGTTTTTTCTATAACCAGGACCAATTACCATTGTTATTCCAGATTCTACAGCAATCTTTGCAGCTTCGATCTTTGTTACCATTCCTCCTATGCTTATTTCGCTTCCTTTACTTCCTGCTAAACTTTCAATTTCTGGAGTAATTTTTTCAACTTTCCGAATAATGTCTTTTTTTCTCTTTTTTAAAAAGTCTCCCTTATAAAGTCCTTCAACATCACTTAGGTTTATTAAAAGATCAGCTTCTGCAAGTCCAGCCACTTTTGCGGATAGAGTGTCATTATCTCCAAATTTAATTTCAGCTGTTGCAACCGTATCATTTTCATTTACGATAGGGATAACTCCATATTCAAGAAGAGTCATTAATGTGTTAAAGGCATTTAAATAGCGAGTTCTGTCTTCAAGATCACTTGAAGTCAATAAAATTTGTGCTCCTCTTTCTCCATACTCTCTCAAAAATTTATTATATACTCCTATAAGAAGCCCCTGCCCAATGGCTGCCATTGCTTGTTGTTCTGTTATTAATTTCGGTCTTTTATCAAGACCTAACTCACCCATTCCAGCTCCAATCGCTCCTGAAGTTACAACGATAATCTCCTTACCACGATTTTTAAGATCCACAAGTTGCCTTACAATGTTGTCAATCATCGTAAGGTTTAGCTTTCCTGAGGAATAAGTTATTACAGAACTTCCGACTTTTACAACGATTCTTTTATATTTTTTATTCATTTTTAGGTAATATAAAAAATCAAGATTATTTGTCAATATGCTTTAGATTAATCTTTAAATAAAAAAGAGGAATTTTTTCCTCTTTTTAGAATTGAAGAATCGTCAAAATATTAGGTTTAGGGTCCTATCCCCCTCTTTTTACTTAACAACTAAAAGCTTTGTTATCTGGGCAGAGCCAGGGCCCGAGACAACTCTAACAAAGTATACACCGGCTGGTAAATCAGTAAGTTCAACTTCGTTCGGAATCATTATTGGTAAATCCATCTTCTTACTTCCATCCACTCCGTAAACAGAAACCATTGCAAGAGCCGATTTTTCCGAAGAAATTTTTATCTTGTTGATTAAAGCTTCAAGCTTTATTCCATTTTTATCTTTTATTAAAATGCCATATGGTCCATCTGTAGAGAAGTAGTCAAAATAGAGTGAACAAGCTGGGTTTAAGTAACTTGAATCAGAATAAATTTCAAAGTCTGTCTGAATAAAGCGGAGTTGTAGAGCTTCGCCCTTATAATTGGTCTCTGAAACAGTTGATATTAGCTCATTCCATGCATCTGGAGTAAGATCCTGAATATGATAAATTGTGTAAAGGTCGTGAGTCCAGTCAGAGTCTCTCTCAAAAATTACAATAGAATCTACCTTTTGAACAGCGCTACTTGGGACATATAGATAATACCATAATGTATCACCGAATTGTAAGCTATTGCAGATTTCTTGGTCAAAAGCGTTCTGAGTAGGTCCTCCACCTCTTGCAGAATCTTTTGCAATAAGGAGCCATCTCGATGTAGTTGTTAATAAGCCAGAAGTATCAACAAGTGGGAGTAAAAGTCCCCTTGTTCCATGGCGAACCGGAAGTCCTTGCTCACTTCCTATAACCTTAGGGGCTGGAATAGCTCTATCTTTCCAGAGTCTATATTTGGCAAAAGGTCTAATGTTCTCGGAGTCTATCTCCCTATCTTCAAAGTCTACTGTGACTGCAAGAGCAGGAAGCACAAGAAGCACAAAAGCCAAGAATAACACCAAGAATTTCTTCACGCTTCACCTCCTTTTTGGTTTAACCTAATATTTTGACGATTCTTCAATTTTATCTCCTTACTCATAAAAACTCTTTTTATAATATAAACTCTTTTAATTTACTGTCAAGGGGATTTTTTGAACCCCCTAAGAGTAATTTTTTTGTGACAAATTTGTGAAGTTTTGGATATGCACTTGACAGATTGAACTTTTCAATTACCTTTAAAAACGAAGAAAATGGTTTCCTTTTTAATCATAAAAAAGGCGGTAAATTATGAAATTTTTAGATAATAGATATCTTTTAGAAACAAAAATTGCCGAGGAGCTTTTTGAGAGAGTTAAAAGTTTACCAATTTTAGATCTCCATTCTCATGTTGATGTAAAAGAAGTTTTAGAAGATAAATCACCCAAAGATATTTGGGAAATAGTGGGAGCAACTGATCATTATGTTTGGGAATTGATGCGTAGAAGAGGTGTTAGTGAAGATAAGATTACTGGTGATGCTTCAAATAAGGAGAAATGGTTTGCTCTTGCAGAAGTTTTTCCTTCTTTTGCTGGGAATCCTACTTATGAGTGGATTCATTTGGATTTAAAAAGGAGATTTGGGATAAAAAAGCTTATATCAAAAGAAACTGCTATGGAAATATGGGAAGAAGCCTCTTCTATTTTGAAAAGAGGAGATCTTTCACCAAGGAGATTATTGAAAGAGATGAAAGTAGAGCTTATGTGCACAACTGATGATACGATAGATGATTTGAAGAATCATGAAATGATTAAAAAAGAAATGGATAGTCCGATAATCCTTCCCACTTGGCGCGCTGATAAAGCTATTGAGATTGAGAAAAAAGATAAATGGAAAAATTATATAGAAAGGTTAGGAGAAATTACAAAGGAAAATACCTCTCGTATTTCTGGGCTAATTTCAGCTTTAGAAAAACGCCAAAGATATTTTAAAGAACATGGGTGTATTTCCTGTGATTTTGGATTGGAGAGGCCTTATTCTTTTCCTGTGAGAGAAAAAGAAGTCTCTTTGATTTATGATAAAGCATATAGAGGAATGGAATTGACTCAAGAAGAGGTAAGTAAATTTAAGGCTTTTATGCTTTATGAGATTGGGAAAATAAATAAAGATGCGGGTTGGTTTATTCAACTTCATATTGGGGCTTTGAGAAATTATAGGGGAAAATTATATAAGACTCTTGGCGCTGATTCTGGAGGTGATATTTCAACTCAAAATATAGATTTCGCAGAAGGATTGAGATATTTTCTAAATGAATTTGAAGATCTTATAATTGTGCTTTATTGTTTAGATCCTACCCATCTTCCTACAATTACAACAATTGCACGAGCTTTTCCTAATGTGATGATAGGAGCTCCATGGTGGTTTAACGATAGTCCTTTTGGAATTGAATTTCATCTTAATTACACGAGTTCTGTAGATCTTCTTGCAAACTGTTTGGGAATGGTGAGTGATTCAAGAAAGCTTTTATCTTATGGTTCTAGGATTGAGGTTTTTAGAAGAACTTTATGTAATGTGGTTGGAAAGATGGTTGAAAGAGGTCAGATTCCTTTTGAAGTGGCTCTTAGAATTGTTGAAGATGTTTCTTATCTGAACACAAAAAGACTTGTGAAATTATAATATTTATGGAGGAGATAATGAAATATTTCGATATTGAAGGAAAAGTGGTTGTTATTACAGGGGGAGCCGGTATTCTTTGTTCTGAGATAGCGAAGGCTATTGGTGAGTTCGGAGGAAGAATTGCTATTCTTGATATTTCCGAGGGTGGAATTAGAGAAGTTAGTGAAGATTTAGATAAAAGAAATATTGAAAATATTGGAGTTAAAACAGATGTAGAAAATAGAAAAAGTCTTTTAGAAGCTAAAGAAAAAATTTTAAAAAAATTTGGAAAAGTGGATGTTTTGATAAATGGAGCTGGAGGAAATAAGGCGTTAGCCACTACAGGACCTAATTTGTCTTTCTTTGAGCTTCAAGAGAAAGCTGTAAGAGAGGTGATTGATTTGAATTTTTTAGGGACCTTTTTTGCTTCCCAGGTTTTTGGAGAAGTTATTGCTGAAAGAGGAGAAGGAGTTATTATAAACATATCTTCAATGTCAGCCTTTAGTCCTCTTACTAGAGTTCCTGTTTATTCTGCTGCAAAAGCTGCTGTAAGTAATTTTACAAAATGGCTTGCAGTATATATGTCTCAAAATTACTCAGATAAAATAAGGGTGAATGCAATTGCTCCTGGGTTTTTTTTGACCGAACAGAATAAATTTTTACTGATAGATGAGAAAACCTCTAAATTGACAGAAAGAGGAAAAGCTATAATTGAACATACTCCAATGAAAAGATTTGGGATCCCGGAGGATCTTATTTCTACAGTGATTTGGTTAATTTCTCCAGGGTCAAAGTTTATTCATGGAGTAGTTATCCCTATTGATGGGGGGTTCTCCGCTTTTGGAGGTGTTTAGAGAGAAAGGAGGTTTTTTATAAATGAAGAAGAAAGCAGATATAGGATTGATTGGTCTTGCAGTGATGGGGGAAAATCTTGCTCTTAATATAGAAAGTAAGGGTTTTACTGTTTCTGTATTTAATAGAACAACCTCAAAAGTTGATAAATTTTTGGAGGAAAGGGCTAAGGGAAAAAACATAATTGGAACTCATTCTATCCAGGAATTCGTAAATTCAATTGAAACACCAAGGAAGATTATCTTAATGGTTAAAGCTGGTTCTCCTGTTGATGAGGTGATTAGTGAATTAATTCCTCATCTTTCTAGAGGTGACATTATAATAGATGGAGGAAATTCATTTTTTAAAGATACAGAGAGAAGGGCAAAAGAGGTTAGCGAAAGGGGATTTCTTTATATAGGAACTGGTATAAGTGGAGGAGAAGAAGGTGCTCTAAAAGGACCTTCCATTATGCCTGGAGGTCATAGAGAAGCTTATGATGCTATTGCTCCTATATTTAAAAAGATAGCAGCTCAGGTAGAAGGAGAACCTTGTTGTGAGTACATGGGACCAGGTGGTGCAGGACATTATGTAAAAATGGTTCATAATGGGATTGAATATGCAATTATGCAGACTATTGCAGAGATTTATGATTTAATGAAAGATGTTCTTAAGATACCCATAAGGGAACAAGCAGAAATTTTTTCTAAGTGGAATGAAGGTGTTTTAGGTTCTTATCTTATAGAAATAACTGGGAAAGTTTTAGCTAAAGTAGATGAAGAGACAGGAAAGCCTATTGTGGAGCTTATTCTTGATGAGGCTTCTCAAAAAGGAACAGGGAAATGGACTTCTCAAAATGCTATGGATTTAGGAGTTTCTATTCCTTCAATTGATGCTGCTGTGGAGGCGAGATTTATCTCTGCCTGTAAGGCTTTAAGAGTTGAAGCTTCAAAATTACTAAAAGGTCCGTCTCTTACGTTTAATGGAGATAAGGAGGAATTTTTAAGGGAGGTTCATGATGCTCTTTATGCTTCCGAGATTATTGCTTATGCTCAAGGTCTTTCTCTTTTAACTGCTGCTTCAAAGGAATATGGATTTGGGTTAAAGCTCGGAGACATTGCAAGAATTTGGAGGGGAGGTTGTATAATAAGATCTAAAATATTAGGAAATATAACAGAAGCTTATGAGAAGAATCCTCTCCTTCCAAATTTGTTATTTGATGATTACTTTAGAGAAGTATTAAATAACACACAAAGTTCTCTTAGAAAGGTTGTTGAAACTGCGGTGGAGTTTGGGATTCCTTCTTTAGTGGTTAGCTCTTCTCTTGCTTATTATGATAGTTATAGAAAGGAACGTTTACCTGCAAATCTTATTCAGGCACAAAGGGATTACTTTGGGGCTCATACTTATAAAAGAGTGGATAAAGAAGGAATTTTCCACACCCAATGGTAATTGGTAAGGGATTGGAGAAGGGGCACTTACTAGAAGAAGAGGTGCTGGAATTTTCCTCAAAAGTGCTTCAAGATATAGAGTTTTCAAGAAAGAAAATTCTTGTTATAATCCCAGATCACACCCGAACAGCTCCTTTACCTCTTTTTTTTAAAGTAATATATGATTTAATTGGAAATAAGGTAAAAAAATTGGATTATCTTATTGCTCTTGGAACTCATCCTCCTTTAAGTGAAGATAGAATCTTGAAACTTATAGGGATTACAAAGGAAGAGAAAGAGAAGAAATATTCTACCATAAACTTTTTTAATCACAAATGGAATGATCCTTCTTCTCTTGTGAGAATAGGGACTATCTCGAAAGAGAAAATTGAAGAGATTACGGAAGGGTTAATAAGGGAAGGAGTGGATGTGGAGATAAATAAAATGGTTTTAGATTATGATATTTTGGTAATTGTAGGACCGACTTTCCCCCACGAAGTTGTGGGATTTTCTGGAGGAAATAAATATTTTTTCCCAGGCATTTCTGGGCCTCGGATTTTAAATTTCTTTCACTGGCTTGGAGCTTTAATAACCAATATGAAAATAAATGGAATAAAAGACACGCCTGTGAGGAAAGTTATAGATCTTGCCTCTTCTTTTATTAAAATTCCGAAGGTTTGTTTTAGTCTTGTTGTTAAAGATGGAAAATTAAGTGGTTTATTTATTGGAACTCCAGAAGAAGCCTGGGATAAAGCAGTGGAGCTTTCTAAAAAACTCCATATAATATATAAAGATAAACCTTTTAAAGAGGTTCTTGGAGTTGCTCCAAAGATGTATGAGGATCTTTGGACAGCAGGAAAAGTTATGTATAAGCTTGAGAATGTTGTAGAGGATGGTGGAGAACTTATAATTTACGCTCCCCACATTACTGAGGTTTCTTACACTCACGGAAAGATTTTAGATAAGGTTGGTTATCATGTAAGAGATTACTTTCTTGCCCAGGAGGAAAAATTTTCCTGGGTTCCTGGAGGGATAAAAGCACATTCTACTCATGTTAAAGGGATTGGAACTTATAAAGATGGGATTGAAAAACCTAGGATAAATGTAATACTTGCTACCGGAATTCCTAAGGAAAGATGTGAACTTATAAATTTGGGATATAGAGATCCAAAGGAGATTGATTTGTCCTCTTGGGAGAATAAAGAAAATGAAGGGAAACTTCTTGTCTGGAATGCAGGAGAAATTTTATATCGCTTAAAATAAAAATGGAGGTGTAAAACGTGAATAAACCTAAGAATGTTGTTGTAGCACAATCAGGTGGTCCAACACCTGTTATAAATAACACCCTTAGAGGGGTTATAGAAACTTGCAAGAAATTTCCAGAGAAATTTGGGAAAATTTATGGTGGCTTTCATGGAATTGAAGGGGTTCTGAAAGAAGAATTATTAGATATAAGTGCTCAAGATAAAAAGGAGATTGATCTTCTTAAAACTACCCCTGCTGCGGGTTCTATAGGGACTTGTCGCTATAAGCTGAAAAAAAGCCAAGAAGAGGACTTTGAACGCATTGTGGAAGTTTTTAAAGCCCATGATATTGGTTACTTTTTTTATATAGGTGGAAATGATTCTATGGATACTGCTAATAAAGTGGGACTCCTTGCAAAAGAGAGGGGTCTTGATCTTATCGTTACAGGGATTCCTAAAACAATTGATAATGATGTTGGAGACTCTGAATTTAAATTAATAGACCACACTCCTGGTTATGGAAGTGTAGCGAGATATTGGGCTTTTTATATTCAAAATGCCAATGAAGAGAATAAAGGTTCTTGTCCAAGTGATCCAGTTCTTGTTATCCAAGCCATGGGGAGGAAGATTGGATTTATTCCAGCTTCTGCTCGTCTTGCGGATCCTGAAAGAGAATTACCTCTTCAGATTTATTTAGTAGAAAGCGGATTAAATCTTTCAGAACTTGCAGATAATGTGAATGATGAACTAAAGAGAAGTGGGAGAGTGATAGTAGTTATAAGTGAGGGTTTCCCTGTTGGAGATCTTGGAGAGAAGAAAGATCTTTTTGGACATATTGAGTATTCTTCAAGTGAAACCACAGTTGCTCAGATAGTAACAAATTTCCTTAATAAGGTTGGGCTTAAAGCTCATGGAGCTGCGAGAATGCAAATTCCAGGAACCGATCAGAGAAATGCCATTGTTTATGCTTCAGAAGTTGACTTGGAAGAAGCTTATAAAGTAGGAGAGGAAGCTGTGAATATTGCGGCTTCTGGAGATTCTGGTTATATGGCAACAATTTTAAGAAAAGATACTTCTTCTTATGAAGTTTATTATAGCAAAGTGCCTCTTGAGAAAGTTGCTAATTCCGAGAGAACTTTCCCATCTTCCTGGATTGCTCCAAATAGGATTGATGTAACAGATGACTTTATTAATTATGCAAGACCTTTAATAGAAGGAAATTGGGTTCGTGTTCCACTTGAAGATGGTTTAATGAGATTTGCAAGGTTTAAACCAATCTTTGCGGAGAAGAAATTAAAAGAATATGTTCCTATGGCTTATAGATAATGATGAATTTCGAAAAAGGAGGTTAAATGATTAGAGAGGCTCAAAAGAAATTATTAGAATTTCAACCTAAAAATGAGTTTTTTGTAGGAATAGATTCTGATGGATGCGTTTTTGATACGATGGGGATTAAACAAAGAGAGTGTTTTTGCCCTTGGATGATTGGTTATTTTGGTCTTCAACCTGTGGCTCAGGCTGCAAGAGAATGTAAGGAATTTGCGGATCTTTTTTCTAAGACAAGGGGGGCCAATCGTCACGTAACCTTGAAAAGGATTTTAAGTGAGCTTTTACCTTCTCACCCGATGGTTAAGTTACGTAATTTTGAAGTTCCTCGATTTCCTTATTATTTTAAATGGGTGGATGATCCAAATAGTCTCCTTAGTAATGAAGGTCTTAAAATGGCTATTGAAAAATCTGAGAATGAAGAAGAAAAAAGAGAACTGAAACTTGTTTTAGAATGGAGTGAGAAGGTAAATTGGGCTATAAAGGAAATCGTGAAGGGAATCCCTCCCTTTCCCTGGGTGAGGGAAAGTCTTGAGAGACTTTCTAAAAATGCAGATATAATAGTAGTTTCATCTACTCCAGGGGAGGCTTTAGAAAGGGAATGGAAGGAACACAAAATTGATAAATATGCAAGCATTATTGCGGGACAAGAATTAGGAAAGAAAAAAGACCATCTTCAGCTTACAGCAGGAGGAAAATACAAAGAGGATCATATTTTAATGATAGGAGACGCTCCCGGAGACCTTAAGGCAGCCCAGGCGAATAATGCTCTATTTTATCCCATAATTCCTGGGAAAGAGGAAATTTCCTGGGAAAGGTTTTATAAAGAGGCTATAGACCTTTTTCTAAATGAGAAATATAAAGGTAATTATCAAGATAAACTTTTGGAAGAGTTTGATAAGTGTTTACCAGAGAATCCACCTTGGGTTAGTTAGTAAACCCTAAGGGGGTTTTAAAGATGGATAAGGCTAAATAGATTATTTTATGGTTTTATTATTAGTTATTTTTTTTATTCCTCAGAAAGAGATAAACAATGCTTTGGAGATTCTAAATTTAGAAAAAGAGGCTTTTGATTTTCCAAGATTGGATTGGGCAGAAGTTTCTTTTGTTTTACCTATAGTGAAAGAATTGATGGAATCCCCTTTAAATGGGGAAAAATATGTTCGTAGAATAAAAAAAGCTTTAAACGGTTCAAAAAATAATCTTATAAAAACCATTTCCGAAGACTTAGGATTTTCTTTTAAAGATATCTCATTACCCATTGATTCTTTACCTGATTTAGTTTCTATAATAAATGAGGCAGGTAGACTTTACCAGGAAGCTTTTAAAAGTCTTAATAGAAGAGAAAGATTGATATTACTTTCTATTTTGCCTCGTAGATGGGAAAATGAAGATTCCCCAGAGGATGATTGGCTTAAGGTAGTTTTACTTAATAAATATAATATTTCTTTTGACACAGCTGGAATAAATGAGGATACGGTTATTAAGATTGTTGAGAAAGTAGATTTTGAAAAGTTAATTCGGGTAGGGATTTTGATAATTCAGATTGCAGAAGAAGTTCCAAAACTACTTAGAAAAATAGAAGATGGAGTTCTACCTCTTAAATTTGAATCTAAATTTGGTGTAATTTTTGTTGGAACAAGAGGAAAAGATGAGTATAAAGGAGCATCATTTGTTATTGATCCGGGAGGAGATGATAATTATATTAATTGTGGAGGTGGTATTGGTCTTTTAGATTCAAGTTTAGCCTTGAATTTTATTGTTGACGTTGAAGGGAATGATGTGTATCTAGGAGAAGATATAATATCTATTGGTTCAGGGTTTGGTGGTGTGGGATTTATTTTTGATTTTGGTGGTAATGATAAATATTATGGAACTCATTTCTCTATTGGCTGTGGTTATCTTGGTTTTGGTTTTATTGAAGATTTTGAAGGGGATGATTTTTATAAAGGAGGGATTTTTTCCCTTGGAGCTGCTAATTTTGGAATTGGGATACTTTTAGACCATTCTGGAAACGATTTTTATTCTACGGATTGTTTTGGGGAAGGTTTTGGAAGCACCCTTGGCTTTGGAATTTTGGCAGATTTTTGTGGTTCAGATGTTTATTATGCGGGAGGAAAGTATTTTAATACCCCTCTTAATCCTAATTCATTTCTTTCTATGGCGCAAGGATTTGGATTGGGAAGACGACCAGATTTTGGAGGAGGGATTGGTTTCCTTTATGACAAAAGTGGAAATGATTTTTATAATGGAGATGTATACGCCCAGGGAGTAAGTTATTGGTGTTCTGCAGGTTTTCTTTTAGATGAGGAAGGTGAAGATAAATACCTTTCTACCGAATACTCTAAAGGTACGGGAATTCATCTTTCCTATGGATTTCTTGCTGATATTGGAGGAAATGATGTCTATTTTTCAAGTAAAGGTCCTGGATTAGGAGAAGGACATGATCTTTCTTGTGGTATTCTTATAGATTCTTCGGGAAATGATTGGTATATGGTTTCTGGTGGGGTAGGGCTTGGGCTTCACAACTCTATTGGTATATTTGCAGACCTTTCTGGGGAAGATGTTTATAATATTACTGAAGAACTTGGAATAGGAGATGCAAATTACTCTCGGGGTTTCTCTGGAATTGGTATTTTTGTAGATTTAATGGGTAAAGATTTTTATCCTGAGGGAAGAGGGAGTGATGACACTTACTGGATTAATGGAGATTATGGTGTTGGAATTGATAAAAATAGTGAAGAAAGAGAAGAAATTCCTCAAAGAAAGGTTCCAGATTTTTCTCGTATGTCTATAAAAGAAATTTTTAAAATTGCTTCAGAGTGGGAGGTTGGGAATAACAAAGATAGAGTGAAAGAAGCAAGAAAGGCTCTTTTAAAAAGAGAAAAAGAATCCATTAAGTATATTTTTGAGGATAAACTTAATACAAAAGATGCTCTTGAGTTGAGGGCTATAATAAAATTTTTAAAGGAATTGAAGGATTCTTTATTGGTTGAGAATTATTTAAGGGAATATATTTCGGTAAACGAGGAAGAAGCAAGAAGGAATGTTTATTTATTAATTGGAGAATTAAATTTGAAAAATCTTGGAGATTCTCTTATTTCAGCTCTTTCCAGGGAAGAAGAAAAGCTTATAAGAACAATTGTTTATTCTCTTGGTAAAATAAAAGAGAAAAGAGCTGTTAATAAATTAATTTCTTACCTTTCTTTAAAAGATGAACGTCTTTTAGTCGTTTCTATAACAGCTTTAGGGGAGATAAGAGATACAGCTGCAATTAGGCCTTTACTCCCTCTTATTAATTCTCCCTCTCTTATAGTGAAATCAGCTGCTATAAATTCATTGGTTCAATTTGATACTCTTATTATTCCTTATATAAAAGAAAATTTAAGAGGAGATTTTCCTCCTGAGTTTTTGATTGTGGTTTCAAAAGCAATAGAGAAATATAGTGATAGTTTTTATAAAGACGAAGTAAAAAAGCTACTTTTTGAATATGTAAAAAATTCGGATTGGAAAAAAAGGGAATTTTCTGTTAGAGGGCTTTCACTTCTTGGAGGAGAGGATGTAAAAACTTTATTTTTAGAAATTCTTCCAAATGAGAAAAGTTATATTATTAAGGGTATCATAGAGAGGTTTCTAAAGAAGGTAAAATAGGTTTTAAGGCACTTTTTTTAGAGTTGACAAAATCAAATAGTTCTTTAATATTAATTAATTATGAATAACATAATTCTATTTATTATAGAGTTTAACCTTTTTGTGAGTTCTTCTATGCCTATGGGTGTTACTTCTTTTGATCTTCCTTCTGGTTTTTCTTTAATGGTTGGAGGGGAATATAAAATTAACTATGATTTTATAGCTTCTTTTTATAATGGGGCAAATTATAAAGTAGAAATATTTGGAATAGCTTTAGGAAAAGAGTTCTTTTTTAAAGAAAGGTTTGGATTTTTCCCCGAAATGGGTATTGTAAAAAGTGAAAGAAGTAGGGAAAGTGGTTTGGAAAAGGGTCTTTTCCCAATTATCTTGGTTCGTTTCTTTTATTCTTTTCCGAAGGAGAAACCCTGTCTGCAGATTGGTTTTTCTTTAAGAGAGGTTTTTAATGGCAAGATGGATGTGGATTTTCTTGATCTTGGTCTTGGTTTTGAGTTGTGAAAATCCTTTTTCTATAAGAATGACAGCTGATTATTTCCCTTTAAAAGAAGGGAATAAGTGGATTTATAAGGTTAAAGAAGAAAATTATCAGGTTGTAGTTGAGGTAATAGAAGATAGAGAAAATTTATTCGGAGTAGATGTAGGGGGCGATCTTCAATACTTTGAGAGGAAGAAAGGAATAGTTAATAAAGTGAGAGATTTGGTAAAAACTTATGAGGGAGATAAAATTTATTTTGGAAAAGTATACGAACCATATCTTTTTTTACCTCCAATTGAAGGAGAAAATTGGGAAAGAGAATTTACATTTTTTACTACCTATAAAGGAGATACAGTAAGGAAATACTTATATATTTCGATAGATTCAGTTAAAAGCACTGATGTTATTTTAAATAACACAAAGTATAATAATGTTTATCAAATGAGGAGGAAAGTAATTGAAGATGAAGATACTCTCCTTCAATACGAATGGTTTGCACCAAATGTGGGTCTCATAAAAAGAGTAATAATGCCAGATTCTATAGTATGGGAACTCCTCTCATACATTGTGAAGGAATAGATAAAGATTCCATAGAGGAATTCGTTCATTATCTACAGGTTGAAAGAGGATTATCAAAAAACACTGTAGAGAGTTATAAGGGAGATGTTATTTTTTTTATGGAATTTGCTAAGAAACCAATTAAGGATATAAATAAAGAGGATATTCAAGCTTATATTGAATACTTAGAGAAAGGGAAAAAGTCAACCACTACTATTGCAAGAAAACTTTCTTCTTTAAGGATGTTTTTTCTCTTTTGGGTTGGAGAAGGGTTAATTGAGACAACTCCAATGAATGAAGTTAAATCTCCTAAGTTAGAAAGGAGATTACCTAAGTTTTTATCAATTGATGAAGTAGAATCTTTAATAGAAAGCGCAAAAAGCGGTGGAAAATATTCCTTAAGAGATCAGGCAATTTTAGAATTGCTTTATGGATGTGGTTTACGAGTTTCCGAACTTCTCAATTTGAGGAAAGAAGATTTATTTTTAAAAGAGGATTTTATAAGAGTTAGAGGAAAAGGTGGTAAAGAGAGAATAGTCCCTCTTGGGAATAAAGCGAAGGAAGCTCTGATTAGATATATAAATGAAGAAAGACCAACTCTAGACCAAAAGAATTCCTCGTTTCTTTTTCTAACTAAAAGAGGTGACAAAATTTCAAGAATGGGGCTATGGAAGATATTTAATCGCTATCTTTTGAAAAGTGGGATAAAAAAAGATGTAACTCCGCACACTCTTCGACATTCCTTTGCGACTCATCTACTTGAAAGAGGTGCGAGTTTGAGAACAGTTCAGATTCTCTTAGGACATTCAGATATATCTACAACCCAAATATATACTCATGTTGATAGAAATTATCTAAGAGATATTCTCTCTTCCTATCACCCAAGAGGATAATATTATATGATTTTTCTAATTCTTATTTCTCTTGTTAATCCTCCGATTGTGAGAGTTAAATATTCGGGTGGAGATTGGTATAACGATCCAGACATTATCCTAAATCTTGCAAAAGAAATAAATAATAGAACCAAGATTAAACTTCCGGAGGAAGAAATTGTGCTTTCATTAGATGATCCTGAAATATATTCATATCCATTTCTCTTTTTAACAGGACATGGGAAGATAAATCTTTCTAAGAAAGAACTGGAAAATCTTAGAAAATATTTATGGAATGGGGGTTTCATTTACGTGGATGATGACTATGGAATGGATGAGTTTTTTCGAGAGGAGATAAGAAAAGCTTTTCCAGAGCATAATTTAGTCCAACTTCCTCAGGATCACGAAATTTACAATATTTTCTATAAATTGCCAGAAGGCTTACCGAAGATCCATGAGCATTATAAAGGAGCTCCCTTAGGCTATGGATTATTTTTGGATGGGAGGCTTGCTTTATTTTATACATATAACAGTAATATTTCGGATGGTTGGGCTTCCCCTTATGTTTATAAAGATCCACCTGAACTCAGAGAAAAAGCTTTTAAAATGGGTATAAATATATATATTTATGCAATGACTCATTAAAGATGAATAATTTAAAAATTAAGAACTTCTTTCCCAAAGAGGAAGAAGATAAAATTATAAGAAATTTGGTCAATAAATGGATAAAATCTCCTTCTTTTATTAAAATTTTTACTAAAAATATCCCTTTAGAACCTTCTTATCCTTTTTGTTTCTCAATGGGGGTGATAGGTAAAGATTGGCCTGGTTTTTCCACAGCTATTCTTGGCGCTATTCATGAGAAGGGTTGGAATGTTTCTTATGAGTCTGGTTTTATATTGGAAGTGAATGGAGAGAAATTAGGGATTATAATAATTGTAGTAGAGATAAGAGACGAAAATGAGTTAAAAAGATTTCAAAAAGACAAGAAAGAAATAATTGAGAATATTTTTAGTATAGGTGTGGGGACCAAAGCAAAGGAAGCTCTTTTGTCAATAGAAGCAAAGAGGCTTGAGGTTTACTCTAAGGTTACAAATATAATAAAGAAAAGCTGTAAAGAAGATTTTGTGAATGAACTTTTAGCTCCAGAAGGAGAAGCTTTTAAGTTCTTTGCTTCTCGGACAAAGGCTTACATTACAGAACGACGACCAGAAGATTTAGCGGAACAAATAATTATGAATTACAAGGCTCAAAAAGAGGTGAAGAGAACAAATGGGAAGATCCAGGTTTATATAAAAAATTTAAAAACAGTTAAAGAGAATCTTACTGGTATCACAGTAGGAGTATACGAGAAAGATATACATTTAAAAGCAATACTTGATTCAATTTCGTTTGTCTTACCTGATTCAAGAATTGTTTATAATAAAGAATTTGTAACCCCAGAAGGAATTCTCATAGCGAGAATAGAAATAACAAATAAAGAAGGTAAAGCTTATCCTCCTTCTTCTTATAATAAGATAAAAAGAGTTTTAGAGAAAATACATAGGAAGGGGAAAGAAACTCCTGTAGGGTTAGAGCATTATTTAAGAGCTATAATTCCTCGCCTAATCACAGAGTTTGAGAAGAGTAAAATTCCACAGGTTTATTTTTCTCTTACAAATTCAACAGAGTTTTTCCTTGAATTTAAGATTTTAATAGTTATTGAAAAAGAAGATGCAGAGAGAAAAAGTAGGAAAATAATAGCTGAATTTAATAAAATAAAGGGTTTAACGCTTCTTTCTTCTCATCAACTGAGACAGCAAGCAAATGCAGGTTTACTTATATTTGACGTAAAAGCTGAACTTGATGAATTTGAAGCAGTTTCTGAACTATATCAAAAAATAAAGGAAGTCTTAATTAAGAATCTTGGAAAAATTCGTGATTTTGATGAAGGAATGAGAGAAATGGATGCAGAAAAGGTGGAAGCTCTTATAAAAGATTTCCCAGACGTTCCAGAAAAGCAAATAGAGAAAATTTATTATTCTTTGGAAGATTTTTGGAGAATAAGCACTCCAAGTTCTGAGCTTTCAAAAATTATGAGAGCAATTTATAAACTTCTTAGCGCTTCTCAGCCTTTTAAGATCTTGTATGATGTCTTAACTATTCAAAATGGCACAATAATGATATTTATTTCTTCAAAGGAAAAAATTATTGCGAGTAAGTTGCTTAAATTTTCTATGAAATTTAATTTAACCCTTTCAAGAATAGAATTGGAAGATAAAAACATTTTAATTGCTCTTATTTCTAAGGAAGGAAAGCCTATTGAGAGAGAGGAAATTGAAGGGATCATCTCAAGGGTAATGAGGAGGTGATTCCTTTGTTTTTATTTTTTATTTTTCTCTCTGGTTTTCTTTCTGTCCTTACCCAGAATATAATAATAAGGGAAATTTATATGATATTTCATGGAAATGAATTAACTTATGGTTTGGTTATCTCTTTTTGGCTTTTTGGAGGTGGAATTGGGGCTCTTTTAGGAAGGAAGATAAATGAAGAAAAGCTTTACCTCAGCTTTTTATTTCTTTCTTTATATTTTCCTTTTTCTATATTTTTACTCCGTTTTTTACCCACTCTTTTAGGTGTTAAATCGGGGGAAATACTTAGTTATTTTCTTCTTATTAAGATTTTATTTCTCCTTATGCCTCTATATTTGGGTTTCGGTCTTATATTTGCTTTAGGACAGAAGAAAATTTCTCGATTAGCTCAAGGTGAACTAAGAGGTATAACAAGACCTTATATTTTTGCTGCAATTGGAGATCTTTTAGGAGGAATCATTTTTTCTTATGTTTTTGTTTTATCTTTTTCTCCAACAAGAAAACTTATTCTTGTAAGTGCTCTTTTTCTAATTCCGGTTATATTACTGAAAGGGAGGAGATTTATTCCCCTTTTTTTGATTTTTCTTTTATTTTTCGCTTTTACGGGAATTGAAGGAACTTTAAAAAGAACCACCGAAAAGTTTTATTTTGGTTTTAAGGTTAGGGAGATAATTGAAACAAAATACGGAAGATATATTGAATTACAAAAGGATGATCAAATTTCTTTTTTCTCAAATGGGGTTCTTTCTTATACTTTTCCAGATGAGCTCACAGCCGAATTTATTCATTTACCTATTTTACTTTCTCCTTCTGAAAAAGAAAATATCCTTTACTTAGGATTACCAAGTCCCGAAGTTATTAAACAGCTTTCTAAATATAAAGAAATTACGATAGTTTATCCAGATACTAAAATCATAGATTTTTTGAGTAAATATTTAAATAAAGAGCTCCTACGAAGGGTAAATTTTATAGCTTCTGATCCTAGACTTTTTCTAAAAAATACCTCAGAAAAGTTTGACGGAATTTTTTTGGGAATGGGTGATCCTCTTTCAATATCGGGTAATCGTTTTTATACTTTTGAATTTGCCAAGCTTCTTTCAAATAGAATGGAAGAGGATGGTGTTGTAAGTTTTCTAATTTCTTCCGGAGAGGACTACTTAAGTGAGAGCGTTTTAGATTATAATTCTCTTATCTTTTGGACTTATAAATCTTATTTCCCTTATTATTACTTTATTCCTGGCTTAACCTTAAGATTGGTTTTCTCAAAAAGTCCTCTTTACTATGAGGAAAAGAGAATTAAAGAAAAGGTAAAAAAGTTAGGGCTTTTTTATTTGGATGAGTACATAATTTTGTCTTCTTTACCTCCTCTGCGGATTCGGGAAATTGAAAAAAAATTAAATAACAATTTCATTGGATTTAATACAGATAATAGACCAAAAGCTTTTCTTCTTTCTCTTCTTCTTCATCTTGAAAAGCAGAATCAAAGATTAAAAATTTTAAAGAATCTTTTTGATACCCCATTTATTTTTATTCTTTTTTTTATTCCAATTCCTATTCTTTTAAAGAAGACAGGTTTTCGGGTTTCTATAATAGGGGCTTTTTCCTTTGGGATTTCTTATTTTTGCGTTTTAATTCTCCAGATTAAATATGGAAATTTATACTATCTTGTTGGGCTTATAACAGGTTCTTTTATGTTTGGAATTGGGATTGGAACCTATCTTTCTGAGAGATTAAAGCTTGAAGATAAGTTAAAAAAACCGTTTCTTTTTCTTTCAATTTTACTTTCTTTTCAGTATCTTTTAATTGAAATAGAGTTTTTTATGCCCTCTATTCTGGTTTTAATACCTATTATAAGTTTTTCTGCTGGGATGGTTGTGGGTTGGACTTATACAAATGCAGGAGTAATTTTTGAAAAAAAGGGTGTAAGAGCTCCTGCACCTTTAGTTTATGCTTTAGATCTTATAGGAGGATGCATTGGAGCTTTTCTTTTCTCTTTTATTTTTTTACCTGTAATAGGCATAATTCCTACACTTCTTCTTTCTTTAGGAATTTGTATCTTTGGATATTTGTTTGCTTAGTGAGAGAAAGCAAAATAACATTAAAATGAGACTAAGCTCTAAAATTGAGTAAAGTGATTATTATTTTCTATATTATTTCAAGATTATTAGCTGTTTTGATAAGCGTTTGTTTCTTGTTATAAATTCAAGAATATATACGCCGTTTGAGAGATCGGATGTGTTAAACTATACAAAATATGTTCCTCTACTTTTTATATCCTTAACAAGGCTTTTTATCTTCTCTCTAAGCAAGTTGTAAAGATTTAAGTTTACAGAGCTTCTTTCAGGAATAGCGTAAATAATAGAAATAGTTGAATTATTAGAGGGTAGCTAGATAACTTAATTTTCATTGGTTCCTTCAAAATTTCGCTTACACAGGTTAAAGTTGTAGTTCCTAAAAAGCCTTAAGTTTTGGGAGGAGCAATTAGACCACCATATTCTAAATTTCTATAATTTCGTATTTGAGAGAAGATAAATCAAGGATTACAAAAGTTGACCTGCCAGAAAGATAACCACATAATTCGCCAGGATTTATAGTAAGGGGATTCTCTTTTATGGTTACTTCATGAGTGTGTCCATAGAGAATTACATCGTAAGAGTTGCTTTTTCTTAAGGCTTCTAATTGATATGGTTCATGCATTATTGCTATATTCTTCCCTTCGATTATTAAATTTGTGGGTCCTTGAACGATTTGGAAGCCGCATTCATTTGCTCTTTTTTGTAGCATTAATTTATCTCCATCATTATTACCAAATATTGCGTAGATTTTTTCGATTTCAAGTAAAGGTATTGAAAAAGGAGAGCAATAATCTCCAAGATGAATGAGATTTTTAATTTCTTTTTCTTTCAAAATTCTTACTGCTTCTTTTATTCTATTTATATTATCATGAGTATCTGAAAAAATTCCTATTAACATTTTTCCCCCCTATCAATTATTTCCCTTAACTGTTTTAATTCTGTTATTTCATAAGTAGGTTTTATTTTTTCTTTATTTTTAATTTGATGAGGATTGAACCAGCATGAGTCAACTCCAAAGTCAATTGCCCCTTTAATATCACTAAACAAAGAATCTCCTACAATTAAGGTTGTTTTCTTTTCTTTATGTCTTATTTTTTTAAAGATGTAATCAAAAAAAATAGGATTTGGTTTTGGAATTCCCACTTTTTCTGAGCTTACTAATAAATTAAAATAATCTTTTAGAGGAGATTTATTCACTCTTTTTTGCTGGACAAAGTGAATTCCATTGGTTATTAATACAATTTTGTATTTCCCAAACAGATGAGAGAGAATTTCTTTTGCTCCTTCTATTGTAAAAGAAGCATTTGAGATAAAATGTAAGTAAATTTTACTAAAAGCTCTTGTGTTTTGTTTTATCTTAAGTCTATTAAACAAAAGATTGAATCTTTCGAATTTTAATTTTTTGATAGATATTTCGTTTTTTTCGTATTTTTCCCATAAATCTTTATTGATTTTTCTATATTCATTTAAAAATAATTCTGGAGAGAAATTGATTTTGAAGAATTCCATACTTTTTTTTAATGCATATTCTTCCGCTTTTTCGTAATCAAGAAGGGTTCCATCAAGATCAAAAAGGATAAGCTCATATTTCATTCTACAAGTTCAATTCTATTTAAATAATCTTTCAAATCCTCTATTCCCTTTTTTATTTTTTGAATATCTTTTTCTTTTGCTGCCATTTCTATAAACCTTCCTATTTCAGATATACCGGTAAAGCCATAACCTCCTCCTGAGCCCTTCATACTATGTCCAATTCTTTCAATTTCTTCGAAATTTTCCTCTTTTAAAAGAGATTCTATATTATTTATGTCTCTTTGTCTATTTTGAAGAAATCCTGGGATGAGGTCTTTTATCTCAGGATCTACTTTAATTATAATCTTTTCTGTTTCGTTCATAACTTATCTCCTTTGGTATAGACCTAATTTATTAGCAAATTCGTGTAAAACTCTAAGAAGAGTTTCCATTCTTACTGGTTTTGAAATATGAGTGTTGCATCCAGCATCCAGGCTTTTTTCAGCGTCTCCTTTTAATGCATATGCTGTAAGAGCAATTATTGGAGTTTCTTTTATTCCATTTCTTTTTTCCCAGGTTCTTATTTTCTTGGTTGCTGTATATCCATCCATAACAGGCATTTGCATATCCATAAGAACTAAATCGTAAACATTCTTCTTAAATTTCTCAAAAGCAATTTTACCATTTTCTGCTATATCCAACTCTACCTTAGATTCCTTTAAAAACGCTTTTAGTAGTAAACGATTGTCTTCTGTGTCTTCTGCAAGCAAGATCTTCATAGGGGGAAGGTCGGTTACTTCTAATTTTTCTGGTTTCTCCCTTATTTTTTTCGCTTTCCATAAACCAAGGGTAGTAAGAATAGCGTTTTTTAGTTCATCTCTTTTGATTGGTTTTACAAGATAGCAGCTAATTCCTAATTTATCTATCATATTTAAGTCTGAGATTCTATAATCCGAGGTGAGCATCATTATTGTGGTAGTTTCTTCGCTTTTTTTGTCTTCTCTTATAAATTCTGCAACTTTAAATCCATCAACTCTTGGCATCCTCCTATCAAGTAAGATTAACCGAAAATGCTTACCTTTTTCTCTTGCTGATTTTATAATTGAGATTGCTTCTTCTCCTCCTTCTGCCTCTACTACCTCTGCAGCCCATGCTGTTAGAATTTCTTTTAAGATAAGTCTATTTGTAGCATTGTCATCTACAATTAAGGTTGAAATCCCTCTTATGTCTACTTCCTCTGGTTCAATGAAGGTTTGGACTTTTTTCTTTTTTGGTATTCCAAATTCTATAGTGAAAGAGAATTCACTTCCTTTTCCCTCTTCACTTTGCACCCATAGATTTCCACCCATTAATTCCACAAGCCGTTTTGATATACTTAGGCCTAATCCTGTTCCTCCAAACTTTCGAGTTGTAGAGGAATCAACTTGTTTGAAGCTTTCAAAAATTATTTCTTGTTTATCTTTTGGTATTCCAATTCCTGTATCTTTTACAGAAAATAAAAGGGGAACGCTTTTTCCTTTTTTACGTCTTTTATTTTCTGCGAGTTTTATGCTTAGAACAACTTCTCCCTTTTCTGTAAATTTGATTGAGTTCCCAATAAGATTCACAAGAATTTGACGAAGTCGGAATGGATCTCCAATGAGTCTTACAGGAACATTTGGACTTATATGGTCTATTAGTTCTAATCCCTTAGAATGTGCTTTGATTGCCAAGATATCGCAAACCTTCTCTACAAGTCTAGGTAGTTCAAATTCGGTTTTTTCAATTTCCATATCCCCACATTCAATTTTAGAAATGTCGAGGACGTCATTAATTATTGAAAGTAAGGTTTCACCAGCTTCTCTTAGAATTTTAAGATAATCTCTTTGTTCTTTTGAAAGAATTGTATTTTCTAAGATTTCGCTCATTCCTATTATTGCATTTAAAGGAGTGCGAATTTCATGGCTCATAATTGCTAAAAATGTGCTTTTTGCAAGAGAAGCTTTTTCTGCTTCTTTTTGAGCTTTAATTAATTCTTCTTTTGCAAGTTTGTTTTCAGTTATGTCTTCATGGATTCCCATTATTCCGATAATATTCCCTTTTTCATCTATAAGAGGAGCTTTCGTAATTAGTAAATGTAGCTTTCCTTTTGGTGTATTTAGTTCTTCTTCTTTAATAAAACTTTTTTTTGTTTTTATTATTTGAATCTCGTCTTCTTGTGCTTTTTTGGCAAAATACTCAGGATAAATATCAAAGTCTGTTTTACCTACTATTTCTTCTGGAGAAGATATTGTAAGAAATCCTTTTTGCTTTATGAATGATTCGCTAACAAAAAGGTAGTGACCTTCTTTGTCTTTAAAGTATGTAGGGAGTGGAGTACTTCTCATAAAACTCTTAAATAGGTTCTCTTCTAAGGAAGTATTTATTAAAATTTTTGAATTTTTTTCTTTAAAATCTTTCATAATAAGATCTTAAGAAAATAAAACCTTCTATATAAATTATATAAGAAAATCAAAAAGTAAAGAGGTAATTAAATTATTTTACTCTCCGAGGTTAATCCGAGTGGGCTCAAAGTAAAGGTAGGGTTCTTCTATCATTTTTATTATTGGCAAGAAAGAGATTTCTTCAAGACCGAAAAGTCTTTCAAAGAACTTTAAGGGTTTTGGAAGAAGAATTATTTTATAATTTCTAACTCCAGCTTCTTTTTCCGCAACCTTAATTGCGTCGAGAAGACCACCATATTCATCAATAAGAGAAATTTCTTTGGCAGATAAACCACTCCAAATTCTACCTCCCCCAATGGAATCTACTTTTTCGAGAGGAATGTTTCTTGAAGTAGAAACTACTTCTATGAATTTGTTATATATATGGTCTAACATTTTTTCAAACATCTTTTTTTCGTAGTAAGAAAAAGGTCTTTGGTCACTAAGAGCATCCGCATGTTTACCCCATTTTACGACATCGCGGGTAATTCCAAGTTTGTTATAGAAACCTTCTGTGACAAATTTTGCTCCCCAAACTCCGATAGAGCCTGTTAGAGTTGTTTTATCAGCCAGTATTTTTGTCCCAGGTGCAGCTATATAATAGCCTCCAGAAGCTGCTATATTTCCTAATGAGATTATTACGGGTTTCTTCTCTTTTAACCTTAAAATTTCTCTATATATTAAATCAGAGGCAATAGAACTTCCTCCTCCAGAATTTATTCTTATAACCACAGCTTTTACTGAGCGATCTTTTCTTAATCCTTCCAGTTCCTTTGATACTGTCTCTGAACCTATTGTAGAGTTTTCAAAAATAGGGAAATCTATCGGTGAACGAGAACTTTTCCCTACAATGATAGAACCTTCAAGGGCTAAAACTGCTATTTTTGGTATGTCTGTTGTCACAAACTCTCTTGGAATTCTTTTCCCTCTCCATAGCTTTCCATCACCTTTAATTCCTATAAACTTTTTTATTTCATCGAAGTAAGCTATGGTATCTATTATTCCTTCTTTTTTTGCCATTTGAGGTGTAAAGGCTCCAAGAGAATCCATAAGATTCTTTATCTTATTCTGGTCTATTTTTCTTGACTCCGCAATTTCTTTTGTAACTACTTCTATAAGATCATCAAGAAATTTTTGTAATTGTTCTCTATCGTATTCGCTCATTTTTTCTCTTTTAAACATCTCTCCAGCTGACTTATATTTCCCTACTTCACTTACTTCCGCTTCTATTCCTAATTTTTCTAAAGCACCTTTTATGTAAAGCTTCGAAAGGTAAATTCCAGGAAAATAAACCATACCTGGAGGAGAAAGAGAGATAAAATCTGCCGCAGAAGCTAAATATAAATCTTTGAAATATAGAAAATCAGAATGCGCAATTAAGAATTTTTCTTTTGCGATCTTTAGGAGTTGAGATCTCACTTCTTCAACTTGAGCAAGACCTAGAGAATTTGGTTTTATGTAAACAACCACACTATCAATATTTTTGGTTTTACTTACATATTCAAGGAGTTCTAATAGGTTAAGAAAGGAGTGTTCTTCTCCTAATAAGTTTCGTGGCGCTGGAACTTCAGGATAATCCCCCTCAATTTCTATCATTATGGAATGAGGTTTTTCTTTAAGCAAAGTGGGATAAGGCACTAAAGAAGCTGTTAAGATTCCTTCACTTTTTTTGTCACCCTTAGAGCCTCCTAAAAGTAAATTGCCAAATGAAAATTCCAAGCCCCCATAAATTTTTCCTTTTCTTAAGTTGTTATTAAATGGTAAAAGAGAAAAATTAATTTTTATCCCTTCTAAGACTTCTAAGCTTCCTGTAAGATTTTGAAGGTAATATTTAGTTTTTTCTGGCCCCCTGTCAACAAAAAAGTCAGAAGATAAGATTAATCTATCCCATCCTGGCATAATAGAAATTCCAAAATTAAAATCATAACCTGATTTACTTGGGAAATTTGTAGTTAATCCTGTTGAGACCCATTTTATAGGTCTTCCTATAAATCCTAAGGTATATTTATTATCCCATGAAGAGTACATATATCCAATAGAAAATTTGTCTTTATAGTGAAATGGGCTTACCCCTGTCATAAATTCAAGGGAATCGTTTATAAAACGAATTCCTCCAGCAAAGCCCAGAAAAGGAATACTTATCGAAGTCCAGAATTCGTCACTTCTTATGGATATCTCAGGACAAGAGTGGATTGATAAACCTGCTGGATTTGAATAAAGAGCTCGGGATCGTTCTACAGTGGCTATTGGGAAACTTATATATGAAAATAAGATTAAAAATAACATTAATTTCCTCCCTTTTCCATTCTTTCAATTATTGCTTCTGCAAATTCTGAAGTTGTTAATGGGTTTACTCCCTCCAATTGTCTTGCAAGGTCATAAGTTACTTTCTTATCCATAAAGGTTTTTTCAAGGCTCTTTTCAATTAAATCTCCTGCTTCTTTCCATCCAATATATCTAAGCATCATAACCCCAGAAAGAATTAAGGAGCTGGGATTAACTTTGTTGAGACCCTTATATTTTGGAGCCGAACCATGAGTTGGTTCAAAAAGAGCAACATTATCGCCAATATTTGCTCCAGGAGCTATACCAAGACCTCCTACTACTGCAGCTGCTGCATCTGAGAGATAATCCCCATTCAAATTTGGGAGAGCGATAACATCATAATCTTCGGTTCTCGTTAAGATTTGCATAAACATCTGGTCTGCAATTCTATCTTTTATCACTATTCTTTCCCCAGGATTCCCTGCTTCTTTTCCTCCCCTTAAATCTTTAAAGAATCCTTCTTTTTTTATTGGAGTAACTCCATCTTCTTCTTTTACCTCATCCCAGAGTTCTTCTTCTGTTATAATTTTGTCTCTGAACTCTTCTAAGGCAACTTCATAACCCCACTCTCTAAATGCACCTTCAGTGAATTTCATTATATTTCCTTTATGAACAAGGGTTACACTTTTTCTATTGTTTAATATAGCATACTGAATTGCCTTTCTCACAAGTCTTTTTGTTTTTGAAATACTTATAGGTTTAACTCCTATTCCTGCGTCATATTCAAGACTTGTCCCCATTTCTTTATTTAAGAAGTCAATGACTTTTTTTGCCTCTTGACTGCCCTGTTTCCATTCTATTCCTGAATACACATCTTCAGTGTTTTCTCTAAAAATTACAATATCCATTTTTTCAGGATTTCTTACAGGTGATGGCACTCCCCGGTAGTATCTTACGGGTCTAACACAAGCATATAGATCAAGAATCTGACGTAATGAAACATTTAAGCTTCTCCATCCTCCTCCTACTGGGGTTGTAAGAGGTCCTTTTATCGCAAGACTAAAATATTTTATTGCTTTTAATGTATCTTGAGGCAGAGGTTCTCCATATTTTTCTAAGGCTTTTTCTCCTGCAAATATTTCAAACCATTCTATTTTTCTCTCTGAATTGTATGCAAGTTTTACAGCTTCATTCCACACTAAGATAGAAGCTTTCATTATCTCAGGACCAATACCGTCACCTTCTATAAAAGGAATTATTGGATTTTTAGGAGTGAGGATTTTACCGTCTTTATTTTCTATTCTTTCTCCTTTTTCTGGAAAATTAAGTTTCTCAAATTGTATCATTCGTACTCTCCAAGTTATTCTACTTTAAAATCACCATATTTTTTGATGTGTTCTTCTATTCCACCGTCTTCAATCAATCTTCTCATAAAAGTAGGTAGGGGAGAAGAGATATAAGTTTCTCCCTTTGTTGTATTTAAAATTTCGCCTTTCTCAAGATCAATTTCAAGAAGATCACCTGAGTTAATTTTATCAACCTCGGCGGAGATGAGTAGGGGTAATCCTATATTGAATGAGTTACGGTAAAAAATTCTGGCAAAAGATTTTGCAATAATACAGGAAATTCCAGATATTTTTAATACTCTTGGAGCATGTTCTCTTGAAGACCCAAGGCCGAAATTTTTCCCTGCTACAATTATGTCCCCAGGTTTTACCTTTGAAGCAAAAGAAGGATCTGCATCTTCTAAGACATGCTTTGCGAGTTCGTTAAGGTCGCTTCTGAGGTGGAAATATCTTCCGGGTGTTATGTGGTCCGTAGAAATATTATCTCCAAATTTCCAGACCTTTCCCATAATTTTTTGAATCATCTTAAATACCTCCTTGGATCGGCGATTTTTCCCTCTATAGCTGTTGCTGCTGCGGTGGCAGGGGAACCAAGGTAAATGAATCCTTGAGGATTACCCATTCTTCCAAGAAAATTTCTATTCTGAGTAGAAAAAACTTTTTCCCCATCTCCAAGGATTCCCTTATGAATTCCTACACAAGGACCGCAACCAGGAGATTCAATAGCTGCTCCTGCTTCTAAAAAAATCTCAATAAGTCCTTCTCTTAATGCATCTAAGAAGACTTCTCTTGAAGCAGGGATAATTATTAACCTCAAATCTGGATGTTTCCTTCTTCCTTTTAAGATGGAAGCCGCTACCCTTAGATCTTCAAGTCTTCCATTTGTGCAGGTTCCTATAAAAACCTCATCTATTTTTACCTCTCCAATTTCAGAAATACCTTTTACATTATCCACGCTATGAGGTAAAGCTATTTTGGGTTCAAGCTCGTTGACTTTTATCCTAAAGGTTTTTTCGAAATTTGCTCCAGAATCAGAATGAATTTCTTTGAATTTATCCCC
The DNA here is from genome assembly GCA_039804165.1 of candidate division WOR-3 bacterium. NCBI lineage: Bacteria > Pseudomonadati > Caldifarciminota > Caldifarciminota bacterium. The sequence goes on along the minus strand of JBDRZZ010000004.1, from coordinate 67,470 downwards.
TCTACCTCTTTTTATGAGATATTCTTTTGTAATAGTATCTGTTGGAATCAATCCTGTTTTAGCCCCAGCTTCTACAGCCATATTAGTTAATACAAATCTCTCGGACATCGTTAGGCCTTCTATTGTATCTCCTTCAAATTCCATAGCTTTGTATGTGGCTCCATCTGCTCCAATTTCCTTTATTATGTGGAGAATTATATCTTTAGAAAAAACACCTTCAGGTAGTTTTCCCTCTATGATAAATCTATAGGTTTCTGGAACTCGAAGCCAAACTTTTCCTAAGGCAAAAGCAAGTGCGATGTCTGTGGATCCCATTCCGGTAGAGAAAGCTCCAAGGGCTCCAGATGTGCAGGTGTGAGAATCCGCACCTACAACAAGATCTCCAGGATTTACCCAATCTTCAATAAGTCTCTGATGACATACTCCTTCTCCAACATCAGAGAGAAATGCCCCTGTTTTTTTTGCAAATTCTCTAATAATTTTTTGTGAATTTGATAGTTCTTTTCTTGGACTTGGAGAAGCGTGATCTATAAAGAGAATAGAATTTCTTTTATCAAAAACTCTTTCAAGATTCATTTTTTGAATTTCTTGAATTGAAAGGGGAGCAGTCCCATCTTGTGCCATAACTATATCCACTTTTGCCACCACAAGTTCTCCGGCTTTAACATCTCGTCCTGAGTGTTCAGAAATGATTTTTTCCGAGATTGTTTTTCCCAATTTTCACCTCTCTTTTAACTCTATGAATTTTATATATATTCTGTTTTTCTGCAACCCCCTTTTTGAATTAAAGATAGAAAAATTTGGTTTAGAACCAGAAATTTTCTAAGCTCTTGACAAAATTTACTATGTTTTTTATTTTCAGAATATAACATGCTATTCTTAGTATTAGAAAAAAAGAGAAATTATATAAATTTTAAAGATTTTTACTTCAATTTAAGAGGAAGAGATTTTGTTAAGGAGAAGATTAAACCTAATAAGTTGAAGGGAAATTTTATAATAAATAACGAAATCATTTTCAATGAATAAAAAAGTTGCAATTATTCAATCAAGTTATATTCCGTGGAAAGGATATTTTGATATTATCAATATGGTGGACGAGTTTATTTTGTATGATGATGCTCAATATACTAAAAGAGATTGGAGAAATAGGAATAGGATTAAGACTCCAGCTGGTCTATTGTGGTTGACAATACCAGTAAAGACAAAAGGAAGATATAAGCAGAAAATAAAAGATACAGAAGTAGCAAGTGAAATTTGGAATAAAGAACACTGGAAAACGATCTCTTCTTTCGCTTATCCTAAAGCTAAGTTTTTTAAAGAATATAAGGAAATTTTTGAAGAAACATATTTAAATATAACCGATAAGTATCTGAGCGAGATTAATTACAAATTCATTAAACTCATTTGTAAGATTTTGAATATAGGAACGAAGATTAGCTGGTCTATGGATTACAAGATTTATAGTAAAGATAGCACAGAGAAGCTTATCGATTTGTGTAAGCAATCTGGGGCAAATGAATATTTCTCTGGTCCTTCAGCTAAAGCTTATATTAAAGAGGAACTTTTTGCATCCGAAAAGATAAAACTTACGTATGTGGATTATTCGGGATATCCAGAGTATGAGCAGCTTTTCCCTCCGTTTGAACATTATGTGAGTATTATTGATTTGATTTTTAATGTCGGAGAAGAAGCTCCAAAATATATGAAGAGTTTTTGATATGGAAATTTCAATAATAACAACTTTGTATAAATCAGAGGAATATATAGAAGAGTTTTATAATAGGATCAAAAAAGAAGTTGAGAAAATAACGAAGGATTATGAAATAATCTTTGTAAATGATGGTTCACCGGATACATCTTTGCTAATTGCAAAATCTTTATATGAAAAGGATCCCAAAGTAAAGATAATCAACCTTTCAAGAAACTTTGGTCATCATAAAGCTTTTATCACAGGTTTAGAACATTCTAAGGGAGAAATAGTTTTTATGATAGATTGTGATTTGGAAGAAGATCCTGAGCTATTAGGGGTTTTTTATAAAAGATTTAAAGAAGGAGATTTTGACCTTTTATATGGAGTGCAAAAAAAACGTACAGGAAGTATTTTTAGGAGGTTAACAGGTTATTTATTTTATAGACTTTTTAATTTGCTTTCCAGTTATTCTGTCCCGGAAAATCCTGTCAGTGCAAGAATGATGAATAGAAGATTTTTGGGAAGTCTTATTAAACATAAAGATAAAGTTCCATATCTCGCAGGACTTATAGCAATTACAGGATTCAAACAAGCATCAATTCAAGTAGATAAACATTCAAGAGGCAAGACTTCCTACACAATTTGGGAAAGGATTTCCTTATTTGTAAATGCTATAACTTCTTTTAGTAATAGACCTCTTGTTTTTATATTCTACCTTGGGTTTTTAGTTTCTTCGATTTCAACTATTTCTGCTTTATATCTCATTATTCGGAGAATTTTCTTTAAGGTTTATTTAAAAGGTTGGCCTTCTTTAATTGTATCAATTTGGCTTTTAGGAGGATTAGTTCTTCTTTGTATTGGAATTATAGGTATTTATCTTGCAGAGATTTTTTTGGAGACAAAGGAAAGGCCTTATACAATTATAAAAGAAATTTATGAACACAATGAATCAAAAAATAATTCCTAAAATCATTTTTGTTACAGGTTGTTATAGATCTGGAACCACTCTTTTAGAGAAGCTTTTACATTCTCATAAAAAAATAGTTGTTGCTTCCCAGCCTTTTCCCGTTCTTTATTTTTATGCCAAGGAAAAGTTCTACGAAAGTATTTCTATTAAAAGACGTTATCCTCTTGGGCATCTCTTTTTGGAAAATTCCTACAAATTAGAAGACTTTTATGCTTTTCTTGAAAGAAGAGTTTTTTCTCAATTAGATTTATTAGAGATTTTTAAGAGATTAGAAGAGTACAGAATAGGCCTTTGGACTCCAGAAATTTTAGGTTTCCGGGATCGTTTTAATCCGGGTAAATTTTTTGAACTATATACACAGCTGAATGAATTCATTCTTGAGATTTTTTTTAGAGAAGGGGTTTCTTACGTGGGAAGTAAAGAAATTTTATGTGAGGAATATGTTCCTTATTTATTATCTAAGAAAGTTAAGATTATAATTATATTAAGAGACCCAAGAGATATGATAACTTCTCTAAATTTTCAAAAGAGAGGTAATTTAGCTGGAGAGATAAGACCAATTTTATATAACTTGAGATTGTGGAGAAAAAGTGTAGCTTTTGCTATTGAATGTGAGAGATTAAGTAATTTTATGTGGATTAAATATGAGGATTTGGTTAAAAGACCTTTAGAAATTTTGAATAAAATTGCTTCCTTTTTGGGAATTGAAGAATTTCCTTTCAATATTTTGAAAGAAGAAATTAAGGATCAGTATGGTAGGGAATGGAGGGGTAATTCTTCCTTTAAGACTCAAAACTTTATTTCAAAAGACTCTATTGGAAAATATAAGGATTTTTTGTCAAGGGACGTTGTTGCTTATATTGAAAGTTGTTGTTTGCCTGAGATGAAATATCTTGGTTATAAATTAAGCCAAATAAAAGATTTTGATGATAAAGTTCTCTACTCTTTTAAAGAACCATTCCAAATAACTCATAGGAAATTTTCTGACGGACTTGATTATTCTTCTATTAATGTAAAGGAAGAAATAGAACGGTATGATAAGTTAATTCAAGCAACTCCTATTTCTAATGAAGAAGCGCGAAGATGGTTTTTATTTGAAAGTGCCTATCTTAAGTATAGGTCTTTGTCAAATGAGAAAAAGTAAAATTTTAGTTTTTTGTAGATTGATTATTAGTTCGGGGTTAATTTCCTATCTTGTTTTTCTTGTTGATTGGAGGAAGACTTTTTTGATAATTAAGAATCTGGATAAAATTTATTTTATTATTGCATTTCTTTTATGTTTTTGGGGGATTTTTTTTGGAGCTTTAAGGTGGCATTTAATTTTTAAGGAGAATAAAATTAATTTTTCAATTCTTCAAGCATACAAAGGCTACCTAAGTGGGAATTTTTATAACATTTTTCTACCAGGAATTATCGGAGGAGACTTTATAAGAATTGGGATAAGTTGCTTTGAGACAAGATGTGAATTAAGTATAGCTACTGGGGTTGTTTTCTTGGAACGCCTTTTAGGTGTGATTTCTCTATTCTTCTTTCTATTCTTTAGTTATTTTTTTCTTTTAAAAAGATTATCTTTTACTCTTTTTTTTAAAAGAATATTACTTGCAATAAGTTTTCTTCTTTTTATTTTTATTCTATTAATTTTAATAATTCATTTCAAAAGTATTAAAAACTCTAAGAATAAAATTTTTTGTTTTATTGATAGGATCTTAAAAGCGTTTTTCTCTCTTAGATGGAAAGTTCTTGTTTTTGTTTTAGCCCTTTCTACTCTTTTTCAAGGTGTGGATATTTTTGTTTCTTTTTTATTGGCAAAGGCAATAAATATAAATTTATCTCTAATTGTTTTTTGGGGGGTAATGCCTTTGGTCTATTTCCTAACGATTTTGCCTATTTCTATTGGAGGTCTTGGTGTGCGAGAAGGAAGCTTAGCCTTTCTTCTTTCCAAATTTGAAGTTCCTTTAACAGAAGGGATAACTTTTTCTTTTCTTATCTACCTTAATAAAATTTTTGTGGGAATTGTTGGAGGTTTATTCGAAGTCAGAGAATATTTCAGGAGGAGAAAAAATGGGAAAACATAAAATTCCTTTTAACCAGCCTGGTATTTTGGGAAGAGAACTTGAGTATGTGAGAAAAGCTATAGAGGAAAATAAGTATACAGGAGGAGACGGATTTTATGGGAAGAAGTGTGAAGAATTATTAGAGAATATTTTGGATGTTTCAAAAGTTTTACTAACAACTTCTTGCACCCATGCTCTTGAGATAGCAGCTATTTTACTTCAGATTAAACCGGGGGACGAAGTTATACTTCCCTCTTTTACTTTTGTTTCTACCGCAAACGCTTTCCTTTTGCGAGGAGCCAAACCTGTTTTTGTTGATATAAGGCCAGACACTTTGAACTTGGATGAGAAAAAACTCGAATTTTTAATAACGGAAAGGACAAAAGTAATAGTTCCTGTTCATTATGGAGGTGTTGGGTGTGAGATGGATTTGATATGTAAGCTAGCTAGGAAATACAGTATTTATATTGTTGAGGATAACGCTCATGGATTTCTTGGTAAGTATAAAGGTAGGTTTTTGGGTTCTTTTGGCACCTTCGGTGCTTTGAGTTTTCATGAAACAAAAAATTTTTCCTGTGGAGAGGGGGGGGCTTTAATAATAAATGATAAGAAATTTATAGAGAGAGCCGAGATTGTTAGAGAAAAGGGAACAGATAGAGCTAAATTTTTTAGAGGGGAAGTGGATAAGTATACCTGGAAAGATATTGGCTCAAGCTATGTTCTTTCAGATATACTTGCAGCATTTCTCTTTGGCCAATTAGAGAAAAGGAAATTTATACAAGAAAAAAGAAAACAAATATGGAATTTTTATAAAGAAAATTTATCAGATTGGGCTATCTCAAATGGAGTTAAGATACCTTTCGTCCCTTCTTATTGTGACCAATCTTACCATTTATTTTATATTTTACTTCCTTCTTATGAAATTAGAAATAAATTAATTTCTCATTTAAAAAAGAATGGTATCTTAAGTGTATTTCATTATCAGCCCCTTCATCTTTCTCCTATGGGAAGGAGATTTGGTTATAGGAAGGGTGATTTACCGGTTACTGAGGATGTAAGTGATCGTCTTCTTAGACTTCCTTTTTATAATACGATGGAAATTTGGGAGCTAAGAGAGGTTTGTAAAGCTATTTCTGAATTTAGAATTTAACGTTTTTATTGAAATCTTGACAATTTTGTTTTTAACATTATTATAACTTTATATAGGGGCCGTGGCGCAACTGGTAGCGCGTCTGACTGGCAGTCAGGAGGTCACGGGTTCAAGTCCCGTCGGCTCCAAAAAGAGAAGGGAGATTGAAAATTTATGAGTAAAAAATTTGTTTTCTTTATATTATTGGTTTTGATTTCCTGCACTGGAGAAGAGTTTTTTGCTGGAATGGCTTATAGATTGAAGGCAGAAGCTGGTCTTAAGGAAATAAGAAATGCTCTTGAGAGATATATGTTAAAGAAAGGACAGTATCCTTCTGAGGTAGGTTGGGAGAGGAGTTTATATCCATATTTTAAAAAGGAAATAAATCCTGAGCCAAAATGGATAACAGAGAAGAGAATGGTTGTAATGAGAGCTAACACAAAAATCACTCAATGTGAAGGTGCAATAAGGGAGTTAAAAAGAGATCTTGTTTATGCAGATAGCTCTTTACAGAGAGGCATTTCTAAGTATCTTCTTTCAATTGATTCGGCTTTTACTTATGCATCTTATGAAGTTAAAGAAGCAAGAAGTTATGAGTATAGGAATGTGGCTTCTGAGATAAAAGCTCTTTATGATTTTATTTCAAAAATTGATGTAGAGAAAAAAAAGAAAGAGATATTGAATTCAATGGAGAGAGAAAAAGAGGAACTGAAATCTCTTATAAATGAAATTAGAGATAATCTTTTAATAAGGGATGAGCTAAAGAAAACGGACCTTGTTGTAGAAGAAACGGTTAATGCTTTATTTACTCATATTGAAAAAAAGTTAGATCATCCTCTTTTAGAAGTTAAAGGAAAATTAATTCCAAGAGATACAGTAGATACAATTGCTCTATATTCGGATAATATAAAAGGACAAATTGATAAAATTATAGAAGCGCTTAATCCTGAAGGAGATTCTATTTTAATCCAACAATTGAAGAATTTTGATCAGAAGATGTTTACCTATGTAAATGGAAAACAAAGGATTTCTTTTGTTGAAAGGCTTTCTGAAAGCAAAAAGAAATTACCTGTTGCGATGGAGCTTTTTAACTCCTTCTATACCGAAAGAGGTGAAGTTATAAATGCAAATAAAGTTTTAAGTGGTTATTCCGCTCTCGGAAATGCTTCTTCAATGGTAAAACGTTATGAAGAAGAAAATGATTCTCTTCCAAAGGGAAATCTTTATGAGTTATTTAAAGAAGAAGAAGCAATGAAGGAATTAAGAAGAGATCTTGCAAAGGATCCTTATTTAGAGCTTACAAAAGACGGATATATATTAAAGTCTCAGGCTTTAGATGCAGATTCTACTCCATTGGTGATGGTAGTTAGGTTCGTTAACAATTATGGAGAGCTTGTTAAGGAGTGTTTTGGGGAAGGGGGGGGACCTTTTTATGAAACAGATGAGACTCAAAGCACTTATTTTTTATGGGCTAGGGCAAGAGATGTGGAAAAAACGATTGTTTCAACAAGACAAAAGGCAAAAGGAAAGGAGGAATAAGGAGTGAAAATCTTTAAAATTTATTTTTCTCTTTTTTTGATAGCTTCTTTTATTGGATGCGCAGGAAGTGGTGTAAAAGAAGAAGTAAAAGAAAAGGAGCCTACTCAGGAGACGAAAGAGATCTCTGAAGCAGAAAGATACTATAGCTTTGCATATGAATATATGAAACAGAAAAACTATGAAAAGGCGATTTCACTTCTTGAGAAATCTATAGGTGCGGATTCTTCTTATATTGAGGCATATCTTGCTTTAAGGCAGGTATATATTGAACTTGGAGATACTCCAAAAGCTCTTGAAATTTGCAAAAAAGCCTTAAGATGCACTTCAGATCAAGAAAAAAGGAGGAAAGTTATTCTCGCAATAGCTTCTATTTATGGAAAGTTGGGAGAACCTCAAAAAGCAGAGCAACTTTTTTTGGATGTTATAAGAGATAAACCGAATGATGCAAATGGTTATGATCTTTATGCGAGTTATCTTGAATCCCAAGGTAGAATTCAGGAAGCGATTCAAAATTACAAGAAGGCTTATGAATATGCACCTAATAATGGGGGGATAGCTTTTAGACTTGGAAATGCTTATTTTGAGAGCGGAGATTATGCAAAAGCGGTTGAATTTCTTAAGAAAGCTAAGGATTTTTTTGGAAATGATATTGATGTTATAAAAAGACTTGGGGAAGCCTATACCGAGCTTGGAGAGTATAGTAAAGCTATTGAGGAATATAATTCAATACTCAAGATGATTCCAAAACATGTTTCAAGTAGATTGAATATTGGTAATGTGTATTTGAAAATGAAGCAATACGGAAAAGCAGAAAGTTATTATAAGGAGGCTTTAGAAATAGAACCGGATAATTTAAGTGTATATTATCAATTAATAAACCTTGAGCTTCTTAGAGATAATCTTCCAGGCGTTAAGAAATATATAGATAGAGCTTTTTCAATAGATTCTGATGATGAGATTCTTTTGGCTCTTTATGGAGAGTACTATTATAGGGTAGGTTTAAAGTATATGGGGGATAAAAAGTGGAATCCTGCTATTGAGCAATTTGAAAGCTCTATCAGAATTTGGCAAAAAGTTAGGGTAAAATCTACTGATCCTAAATGGGTTAGTTATGCAAAAGAAGGAATTGCAAGGGCTGAGAAGAACATAGAGGAGATTAAAAAAGTTAGATGGTAAGTGACTTAAATGATTAGATTTTTACTTTGGTGTATTATCTTAGGCATTTTGGGATATTGTGCTTATCTTGGAGTAAGATTTGTAAAGATAAGAGTAAATTATTCTTCTTTAAAAGATGAGGCAATAAGGCTATTAGACCCTACTTCACCTTATTCTTTTGAAAGTATTCCGGAAAGATTGCTTGAAAAGGCTAAGGAGTTAAATATACCTTTTAAAGAAGAGAATATCCATATATTTATAGATGATTGGGAGGGTTATAAGGTTTTGAGTTTTGAATATACAGATTCTTTACCTATTCTTAAGTTTAAGACTCTGTATTTTAAATTCTCTTTTGTTGACACTGTTTTTACAAATAGGTAAAAAATAAATTTTTAATGTTGTTGATCTTCATAATTCTCTGGGCATCTCAAGAAATTGGGAAGAGTTCCTTTGAGGAAGATAACCGATTTAAGGTTGGGGAAATTATTCTTGAAGGAGATATTATTTTTTCCGAAGAAAAGATTAAGAGTTTATTACCCAAAAAAGGAGAAAAATTTAATGAAGAATTATTTAATAAGGGGATAGAAAAGGTTATAGATTTTTATTCAGAAGGAGGGTTTCCATTTGTTAAGGTTACCCCTATGGAATTTTTCCTTGATGGAGAATATATTAACTGTAGGTTATTAATAGAAGCTGGATATTTGGAAAGAATAAGAGAAGTTTTTTTAATAGGTCTTTCTTATACTAAGCCTGAGGTTTTTAGAAATAAGATTTCAATTGCTTCAGGTGAACTATTTAAAGAAGAAGAGATTAGAAGGAAAATTTATAAATTGGAAGATTTAGGTTATGTTGAAATTGATTCATTTAAAATAGTTCCTTTTGTAAATAAAGGTTGGATTGATTTATTTATTTTTTTAAGGGAAAAAAGAGAGCAAAATTTTGAAGGAATTGTTTCGTATTCAGGTAATGGAGGTTTTAGTGGTCTTTTGGGATTCAGAAACAAAAATTTATGGGGTTCTGGAAGAACGGTGGATTTAGAACTGAAAAAAGAAGGAGAAAAATATCAGAATGAACTGCTTAAATATATTGAACCAGGAATATTTTCTTTTCCAGTGGATTTTTGTTTTTCATTAAGTCATGATTATATAAAAGATTTTTATAATTTAATTTCTTTTGAAGGAGGGATTCAATATCCTTATAGAGAAGTTTCCTTTCTTATTCAATCTGGCGTAGAGCTTGTTTCTACAAAAGATACAAGTTATTCATTCCTTTTTGGAGAAACAAATATCTCTTATAACTCTAAGCTCTTTTATACTTATTATAGAGAAAGATTTAGAAAAAGTGGAGGATGGGATCTCGAAATATTAAGTGATTTTTATTTTTTATCCTTTATTCTAAGGTTTAAATATTTTAAGGTTTGCTTACTTGAAGGTATCCACACTTATTTTGGAAGTTTTAGAGGTTACCCTGGGATGCCTTTAAAAGAAGGAGCTGTTATTGGCCTTGAATATATAAATAAATTGGGTAGAATTGCTTTTTATCCTTTTATAGATGCTAATTTCTTTGAAGAAAGATGGCAATATTCTTATGGATTTGGAATTAAAATTAGAAAGTTTTCTCTGGAATATGGTGTTCCTTTTGAAGCCCCTTTTTCTGATGGAAGGGTGTATTTTAAGTTTAAAGAAAGATAACTATCTCTCCTTTTAATCAATTTAAAGGAGCTTTTATTTAAAAACACTCTTTGATTATATTTTTCCTTCTCTTACAAGTTCGGCGAACTTTTCGAAAGATCTATTATAAGTTCTCTCAACATCAGGTGGGAAGAAGCAAGCCGGAAGTTCCCTTCCGCTTAGATGGTAATGGAGACATTCGCAGCATCTTCCTTTTCTGGAACAGGGATTATAAGAGCAATTACATTTCTTTAAATTTGCTTCTTTTATACAATCCATTAAAACCTCCTTAAAGGTAATTATACTTCTTTATATTTTTTTACAATTTAAAAATATAATTCTAGGTTATATTCGCAATATCTTAATATTACTCGTTTAAGGTAAATCTTTAAGCTCTATATTTCCCCAATTTCTGTTATAATAAGGATTCCTCTTGAAATAAAAAAATTTTTTATTATTTTGAAAAAAGTAGATATGCTTTTTTTTATTATTATATCCTGGGGTTCTATAAGTAGTGAAAAATTTACAATAATTTATCCTGATGAATCATATTTGGGTTGTGCAAAAAGCCAACTTGCTTTGTTAGAAAGGTATAGAGAGAATGTTATAGATTTTACTCATAATAAGCCCATAAGGACTTTAATTTTTATTGATGATATTGGAGGAGTTGTTTCCGGATATGCTTTTCCTACTCTTAATACAATAATCTTAAATCCATATATCCCAACTCCTAACCCCGTTTTTGGGAGTTTTTCTTCTTGGTGGAGAGTTGGAGTTATTCATGAGTATACTCATATTGCAAATATGACAAGCGTAAAAGGCTTTCCTAAAATATTACAAAGGTTATTTGGGAAAATTATAGCTCCCAATGTTTATGTTCCTGATTGGATAGCTGAGTCTTACGCAGTTTATTCCGAAAGTAGGCAATTTCCTTTTGAAGGGAGGTTAAATGAGGGATTTTTTGATGCTTACGGTTTTGTCTGCGCAAGAGATGATAAATTTCCCGAAGTGGAGGATTTTACTTATAATCCCTACAAGTTTCCTTATAATAATTCATTTTATATTTGGGGAGGTTTTATTTCAAGATATAGAGGAGAAAAATATGGAGAAGAAAGAATCTCTGATTGGGCTGATAGATATGCTAGTTCGTTCCCTTTAATTGGATTAGAGTTAAGTCATAGAGCTGCCTATAAGAAGTTTTCTTTTGATATATATAAGGAGCTTAAGAATAGGATGAAGGAGGAGCTTAAAGATTATAATTTTTCTCAGGAATCAGAAATAATATATTCAGGAAAAGATTTTTTAGAATTTTTAACAAGTGATGGGAGTAATCTTTATTTCGTAAGGGGAAAAGTTATAAAGAGTTCAATTTATAAAAGTGTTTCATATTCTGAGATTTTAAAGTTAGATCCAAAGACAAAAGCGGTTCAAGTCATCCTGAGGGAGCCTGCCATTTCTGATTTTCCTATACGAATAAGAAATGAAAAGATTTTTTATGGAAAACGGGATGTATTTATAAGTGGTAAAACTCTAATTGGTTGCCATTTTAAAAATGATATATATAGCTTTGATATGAATACTAAAGAAAAGAAAAAGATTTATTCTGACAATGGCACTTTGAAGAGTTTTGATGTTCTTTGGGATGGTAAATTAATAATATGTAAACAAAATGGATGGAGAGGTGGCTGTATTGAAATAGTTGATAATAATAAAAGGGAAGTTATTTTTAATTCGGAGTTAGAAGTTCCTCTTGATGTTGTTGTGGGAGGGGAAAAAATAGCTATTCTTTTACATAATGAGGATAAAGGAAATAAAATATTCTTTTTTGGAGGAGATACTGTAAAGATTGAAGAGTCTTATTCAAAATGTGGATTAAATTTCATTAAAGAAGGTCTTTTGTTTTCTTCAAACAGGTTAGGGAGTTGGCAAGCTTATCTCTGGAAAGATTTTTTATATAGGCTTACCAATCTTCCTTTTTGTTCTTATCCTGTTGTTTTAGATAGAAAGATTTATTTCATTGGGATTTCACCAATAGGACAGACTATCGAAGCAGTGGAGCTAACAGAAGGGGAGAAAATATCAACTTTAGAAGAGCTTCCCCAGGCTTCTTTACCTACAGATGAAAATTTAAAATATAGAGAGGGAGGCTATATCTATAATTTTAGAAATCTACTTTGGGATCCAATTTTAAGGTATCCAACTTTCTATAAGAAAGAAAATGAAATGATTGTTAGGCTTAATGCTTTAGGGATGGATGCTTCAGCAACAAGAATTTTATCTTGGTATCTTGGAGTAAAGGAAAGCAATTTGGAAGAATACGAGGCGAAATATATTGAAGGTTTAAGAGGAGGTCCTTTTTTGTCTATTGAATTAAAGAAGGAAATAAATGAGAAAATGATCAACTTAATTTTTTCAAAGCCAGTTTTTCTTTCTTGGCAAAATGGGCTCCAAGGGATTTATCTCGATTTTATTGCAAGTTATAAGGATAGTCTTAGTATGATAAATTTCCCTATTACTTTTTCTCCTGTTTTTTTATTTGGGGATTATAATAAAAAGCATATTTTGTCTCCATCTATATTATTGGAGTCCAGAAAGTTATGGAGTGATGTTGAGAGAAATATTTTTGATATTTATTTTAAGAGTGTTTTCTTTTTCCCTGGTTTATCTTTAAATTTTTCGGGGATAATGGTTTGTAATGTTGGGAGAAGAGGTTCTGTTTATTTAAGACCTATTTGCGGAGAAAAGAGAGATATGCAAAATGGTATAGGAGGAAGATTTGGAATCGATTATCAAATTCTTAGTATTGGAAAAGGGAATAGTTTGATTCCGTTTTATTTAAATGATGGATGGTTTAGACCGTTTTTCGAGGTTATCAATTCTTTTGAGTGGGAGAAACCTATAATTACTATTGGAACAGTTTTTACTATTGAGACCTCTATCTTTTATATCTTAAGACTAGAACCAAGTATTGGTTTAGGGTATAGAGTTTTTGAAAGGAAATCTTATCTTCTTTGGGGAATTAAGGGTGGTTTTAACTCTACTAAATTGGTAGTTGGTGGAAAGTTATGTCATAATCCAAGGATAAATGATTTTTTTGATTTTAATATAGGTAATTTTGAGTTTTCATTTGAAAAAAGTTTTAATATACCTTGGAATTTATAAATGATTTGATGGAATAAAATCTTTGAAATAAATGGAACCTTTCAAATTTTCCTTCGTCTTTATATATGAAACTTGAGTAAAAAATCTTAAAAGGAGGTGTTTATGTTTAGGAAAGATTTAGTTAGTTATGATCCGTTGGATAAGTTTTTTGATATAAGGGAGGACTTTGACAATGTCATCAGAGATTTTATGAGAGGTTTCAGAGAGCTGGTTCCTGGTAGGGGTGTCTATCCTCTAATGGATGTTAAGGAAGACGAGAGCAAGTATACAGTGACTGTGGAGATTCCTGGAATTGACAAGAAGGACATAAAACTGAAAATGAAGGATAACACTTTGTATTTGGAAGGAGAGAAGAAAGAAGAGACCAAAGAGAAAGGCGAATCTTATATTAGGGTAGAACGCTCCTACGGGAATTTTAGGAGAACCGTGACCTTTGATTCTCAAGTAGATGCATCTAAGGTAAAGGCTGAATTTAAGAATGGAGTTCTTACGGTGATTTTGCCTAAGGTAGAGAAAGAGAAACCCAAAGAAATTGAAGTGGAGGTGAAATAAGGGAAGTAGGGCGGAATAAGAAGCGGGGGTTCCAGAAGGAACTTCCGCTTCTTATTTTAATTCTAAGAGGAATTCTTTGAAAGTTTTGTAATCATTTGGAAGAAGTTTTGGCTCTTTAACTTTACTTTCGATACCGATTAAGGAAGGATGGGGATTAGGGATTATATTTAGAGTTTTTTCTATTATTTCTGGAAACTTAGAAGGATGAGCGGTTTCAAAACAGATGGCAGGTTTATCAATTTTTTTATAATGGTTTAGTAAAGCTGCTACACCTACAGCTCCATGAGGTTCAAGTAAAACATTATATTTTTCGTAAATTTCTTTAATTGTTTCAATTGTTTCTTCGTCATTTATAGAAACAGAATACAAATATTTTCTCATTTCGTTAAGATTCGGATTTCTGTAAATTTTTCCTTTTCTATCTAAGATTCCTCCGTATAGATCAAAATATCTTGCAAGATTGCTTGGATTGCCGACGTTCATTGCATTAGATAGGCATTTTCGAGATGGCTCAAGTTTCTTATAAATTCCTGTTTCTAGGAATCTTGGAAACTCATCATTTTCGTTTGTAGCAATTATAAGAGGTGCTACAGGTAAACCCATTCTTCGAGCGAATTCACAACCCAAAGAATTTCCGAAATTTCCTGAAGGAACGGAAAAAATTGCAGGTTCAAATTTTTCTACTACATTTACATAAGTATAGAAATAATAAACTATTTGAGGTAAAATTCTTCCAATATTTATTGAATTCGCAGAGGTTAAATTCAGTTCCTTTAGTTCTGGATCGCTAAAAGCTTGTTTCACAAGATGTTGACAATCATCAAATTTTCCATCTATAGCTATAGTGCTAACATTTTCTCCTATAGCGTTTAACTGTTTATATTGAATTTCGCTAACTTCTTCTTTTGGATATAGAATGAACACTTTAATCCCTGGAAGATTCTTATATGCATTTCCTATTGCACTTCCAGTGTCTCCAGAAGTAGCTACCAAAATAGTGATTTTTTCTTCTTTTTCTTTTAAGGCTTCCATTAACCTTGACATTACCTGAGCTGCAAAATCTTTAAATGAAGCAGTTGGTCCTTCGTCCATTCTTGCAAGATAAACATTTTTAGTTATTACCTCAATAGGTATGCTAAAAGTGTAAGCCTCTTCACAAATTTTCTTTAATGTTTTCTGGTCTATCTCATATTTAATGAATTCTCTAAGGATCTCAAATGCTACTTCAAAATAAGGTTTACCTTTTAGAGAAAGGATTTTTTCTTCTGGGAATAAAGGTAAATAGGTTGGCATAAAAAGTCCGCCATCCGGAGCTTGCCCCATAAAGAGAGCTTCTTTAAATGTTACTTCGCCTTTAAAACCTTTTATTTCCTTAGTGTTTAATTCTCTATTTGTGCTATAGTATTTTATCATTTCACAAATTTACACTCTTTTAATTAGGTTATACCCATTAGATTTTATAGAACTTAACTCGAAAGTCAACATTTAAATTTCTATTTCTTTTGGGTCTTCTTTTTTGAAAGTGACTTTCCAATCTTCTTGATAATCGAAATTTGCTATCTTTTGAATAGGTATTTTCATATATTTTCCGTAGCCCACAGCTGCAACTTTTCCATTGCTTAAGACAATCTTTCCTTGTCCTTCGTAAGTTCTACTTGTTTCTTTTGTGAGCCATGCAATTGTTCTTATTTCCTCATTAAGAGGAACGGGCTTCTTAAAATTAACATTAATTTCTAAGGTGAGGAACCAAACATCCTCTTTAGAATTCATAAAAATAGTTCTTCCTATTGTTTCGTCTATAATGGCAGTAATTATTCCTCCGTGAAGTCGTTCTGGATAACCTTGGTGTTCTTCTTTTGGTTTAAAAATCCCAACCAATTTCTTGTTTTCTAATTCGTAAAAATTAGCTTTAAGACCGAGGTTATTTAAAAGACCGCAGACAAAGCACATTTTAGAATTTGGTTGTTTTCTTTTGACTTTTTGCTTCATTTTATGTTAACCCTTTATAATTTTTGAATTAATAACTATTTGAAGAGAGTTGTCAAGACCACTTTTCTAAACCTTTTAATTTAATTATGCTACAGGAAGATAAATATAGAAAGTAGTCCCTTCTCCGAGTTTTGAATCTACTCCTATATATCCGTCGTGTTTCTGTATAATTGAGTATACAAGAGAAAGACCTAATCCACTTCCTTTTTGTTTTGTAGTAAAATATGGTTCGAATATTCTTGGTAAGTGTTTTTTTGCAATTCCTAAACCGTTATCCTTGATTGTTATTTTTACGTATTTTCCTTCTTTAAGAGGTAGATTTGAATCTTTCTCTACAGTTGTATTTTCAAGATTTATTTTTATTATTCCGCCTTCTGGCATTGCTTCTTTTGCATTATTGAGTAAATTATTAATTACTTGCCTAAACTGATTTTTATCCACACTTACTTTCCAAATATCTTCTGGAAAATTATAAAGTAATTTCACGGTGGAACCTCTGAGATTGGATTCTGTTTCTTCTTTTATTATTTCTGAAATTTTTGTAATTTCTTTATTAGGGGCTCCTCCACTTGCAAATGTAGATAGTTTTTTTGTTAGATCTTTTGCAAGATTTACTGTTTCTTGGACCTCTTTTAATATATTAATTAATTCTTCATTGTTTCCGCTTTTTGTTATTGCAAGCTTAACATTCAAAGTGATGTCTTTAAGAAATTTTTCAAAGTTATTTGCAATTCCTCCTGTAAGGATTGCGATAGATTCAAGTTTTTGAATTTTTTGTCTTTCTTGTTCTATATTTTTTTGTTCTGTAATGTTATGAGCAGATACAAAAATAACTTCTTTCTTACCAAAAATTTGATAATCTACATGAATGTTTACGGGATAGGTTTCGCCATCCTTTTTGCGATAAGAAGACTCAAAGCTTAAGTGACCTTTTCTTTTGAGAGTGTTTACAAATCCTTTAAATTTTTCTTCTGTAAATTCAGGACATATATTGTGCCATTTTGTTGTCAATAGTTCTTTCTCAGAATAACCTAGCTCTTTGAAAGAATATTTGTTTGCAAATATAATTTCTCCAGAAGGAGATAACCAAATAATAGATTCAGAGGCATTGTCAATAGAATGTTTTATTAGTTTAAGTTGTTCTTCTACTTTTTTCCTTTGGATCACGTTTTCTATAATTGAGGGTAGAAGCTTTAGATAATTACTTTCAGGATCTTTTATTATATAATCATAAGCATTTGCCTTCATGCAGTTAACAGCTATCTCTTCATTTCCAAGACCTGTTATTATAATAACAGGTTCTTTTAAATTTAAATTTAGCACGTCAAAAGCTGTTCCATCTTTAAGTTGGAAATCTTGGAGAATTACATCAAATGTTTTTGAGTTTAGAGCTTCTTTACATTCAGAGATAGAACTTGCCGTTTCAATTTCATAAGGAAGATTGTTTTTTTCTACAAATCTTTTTAAAGCCAATTGGTCAAATTTATTATCTTCTACTAAAAGTATTTGATATTTTTTCTTTTCCATTATGGTGTCTCCGATAGAGTCCAATACATCTTAATTGTTCTAATTACTTCAACGAAATCTTTGTAATTCACAGGTTTCATCATATACCCTGCAATTCCAAGATTAAAACTTTCCATCTTATCTTTTTCTTCTTTTGAGGTAGTTAGAATAACAATAGGAATGATTTTCAATTTATCTTTCCTTTTTACAATTCTTAGAAATTCTATTCCATTCATCCTTGGCATTTTTATGTCTAAGAGGATAAGCCCCGGGCGCTTATTTTTTTCGTTATTTAGATAATTTAAAGCTTCTTTCCCATCATGGGTTACAATTAAAGGATTTGTAATCCTAAGATCGCTAAAAGCTCTTTCTACGCTTTTTATATCTACTTCGTCATCCTCAACCAGTAAAATTGCTTGTTTTTTCTTCATAAAAAATCTCCTCCTTTTTAAGTTATTATTGCTTTGGTAAGGTAAAGAAAAATGTTGTTCCTTTACCTAATTTAGATTCTACCCATATTTTACCTTTATATAATTCTACTATTTTCTTTACTATGGTTAAGCCAATCCCTGTGCTTTCTTCTTTTTTATTGCCCAAAGTTTGGAATATCTCAAAAATTTTCTCATGATACTTTTTGTCAATCCCAGGGCCATTATCTGAAATACTGAATTTCCAATAGTTTTTTTCTTCGGTGCATCCAATCTTTATGATGCCTTTTGGCTTGTCTATGTATTTTATTGCATTGCTTAAAAGATTTTGGAAAATCTGGATTAGGCGTGTTCTATCAGCCATGTAGATTGGTAATTTATTTTCTATTTTTATTTTTATATTTTTTGGGGGAGATAATATCTCAATTGTTTCTTTTACCAAGCTGTTTAAATCGACTTTTTCAACTTCGCCTTCGGTCCTTCCAATTCTTGAGTATTCTAATATTCCTTGAATCATATTGTTCATTCGCAAGGTCCTATCTTTAAGAAGTTTTAAATTTTCTTTTCCTTTTTCATCAAGTTTCTCATAATAGTCTTCAATGATCCACTCAGATAATTGATTTATACTTCGGAGAGGAGCTTTTAGGTCATGGGAAACTATATATGCGAAACTTTCCAATTCTTTTGTTCTTTCTGCGACTTTCTTTTCAAGCTCACGACCATAGGCTACTATTCTTTTTACGCGAATCCAGAATATAAAATGAATAAATCCGCCAATGAATATTAAGATAATAAGTCTAAACCATACTGTTTTCCAAAAGGGAGGGGTTATGATAATTTTGAGAGAAGTTCCTTCTTCATTCCAAACTCCATCGTTATTAGAGCCCTTTACTCTAAATGTATAAGTTCCTGGAGCTAAATTTGTATATGTTACCTCTCTTTTATTTCCAACATAGTTCCAATCTTCGTCGAAGCCTTCAAGCATAAATGCATACTGATTTTTTTCTGGGGCTAAGAAATTTAATGCCGCATATTCAAGGGTGATTACTGAATTCTTATAAGATAATACGATTTCTTTTAAAAGACTAATATGTTTTTTTAATGGAGAATCTTCTCTTCCAATTGGAACTTCTTTATTGAAAAGTAGAATATTTGTTATAACTACAGGAGGAACAAAATGATTTCTTTTTATGCTATCAGGATGAAAGATTGTAAGGCCGTTATTTCCTCCAAAGAATAATCTTCCATCTTTTCCTCTAAGACAAGCTCTACTATTAAATTCATTTCCTTGAAGTCCGTCACTTACATCATAATTTTCAAAAATTGGTTTTTTTGGACGATTAATAGCATTAATGAATTTTGATAAGCCTTTATTAGTGCTTACCCAGAGATTCCCTTTATTATCTTCACAAATTCCTCTTATTACATTGTTTGGCAGGCCATCTTCTTCATTATAAAGGATGAAATTATTACTATCTGGGTTAAAGAGATTTAATCCATTTTCCGTTCCAACCCATATATTGTGTTTACTGTCCTCAAAAATAATAACAATTGCATCAGAACTAATACTCCTTGGATCTTCTCTATTGTGGATGAAATGGGTAAAAACTTCTTTTTCTTTATTAAAAACATTGACACCCGCAGTTGTTGCAACCCATAACTCTCCAGAATGAGTTTCTATAACCATTTTTACCCAATTATTTGTAAGACTCTTAGGATCATCAGGATTGCTTTTATAATGCTTAAAACTTTTTGATTTATAATCAAACTTGTCAAGCCCTCCTCCCATTGTAGCAATCCACAAGTTTCCTTCTTTATCTTCTGTGATTCCAAAAATGTTGTTTTTACTAAGGCTGTTTTCGTCTTTTTCATTGTGTAGATAATGAGTAAATGTTTTCTTCTTTTCATTTAGAATACTTAATCCTCCACCCCAAGTTCCTATCCAGATATTATTGTGCTTATCTCTTAAGATTGCCCAAACAGCACCTGGGCTCAAAGAGTTAGGATTTCTTTCTTCATAAAATAAGTGTTCCCATTTATTGTTTCTTTTATCAAATATATCAACTCCTTTTTGTGTTCCGACCCACAGACGATCCTCTTCTTCATAGATCACGTTAACATTATTATCACTCAAGCTATTTGGGTTATTTGGAATACTCTTTATATGTTGAAATTTGTATAAGAGTTTGCTATAATAGTTAACACCACCATTATAAGCCCCAATCCACATTGTGCCTTCGTTATCTTTATAAATAGAGGTAATTCCGTTATTTGAAAGAGATGAATTATCATAAGGTATATTACGATAGTGGTGAAATATAGGATAATTATTCTTTTCAAAAATTTTCAGATTCATTAGGTTTAATCCATCTTTTTCTGTTCCTATCCATAAGAATTCATTATTGTCTTCCTCTATTGTTACAATTGCTCCTGGACTTAGGCTATATTCATTGTTATTTTGATGATTATAATTTTTGAAAACAAATTTTTTGGGATTTTTTTTATCATAAGTCATACAAAATAATCCATCTTTTTCTGTTCCTATCCATATTCTCCCTTTCGTATCTTTATATATAGATCTAATATCTATATCTTTCTTTACAACAGTAAACTGATTTGTAGTAGCGTCTAAAGATAAAAGTCCAGCTCTTGTAGCAACCAAGAATTTGTTTTTTTCGTATTGGATAATCCCCTTTTTTATAAATACATACGGCAATTTCTGATCTTCACTAATTAAAAGAGAAAAGGAGTCTTTTTCGGGATAATAAATGGCAAAATTATAAATAGTGGTGATATAGAAATTACCATCTTCCCTTTCGTAAATTCCCTGGACATAGTCGTCAATGAAAGAATTGACAGGAATAAAACGATCTAGTTCTCTATTATATTTATTAAGCCCTCTTTTTGTTCCAACCCACAAAATTCCCTTTTTATCTTCATATATAACATTAATCCCATTATCACTTATAGTTCTTTTATCATTTGGATCATTTTTATATATTGTGAATTTGTAACCATCGTATTTATTAATTCCATTATTTTCTGTTCCAAACCACATATACCCATATTTGTCTTTTAAGATAGTGACAATCCAACTGTGAGAAAGGCCGTCTTGAGCTGTAAGATGTGCAAACCTTATTCCTAAATCATTACAATATATAAGATAAGGGATAATTAAAACAAATAATAAATTTTTCTTCATAAAACACCTTTATTTTAATATAAAAAAATCATTCCAAAAATTAAGATATTGATTAGTAATAACTTATATTTTTTAAATGAGCAAAATTATAAATATGAGTAAAAATTATTTGACTCTAATTTGGTTTATATTTTTGAATTATTAAGTTTCCGATTCTATTCCATCTAACTTTTTGTAGAAAAGAAGAAAAGGGAATCTCTGGATCCCAAGACCAATAAATTAATATTGGGGAGCCTGAGATGTTATTTATAGGGACTGGTCCCCAGAATCTTGAGTCATCGGATTCGTCTCTATTATCGCCCATTGCGAAAACGCATCCTTCTGGAACTACAACAGGTCCAAAGTTATCCCTTAGGTAGGGATATTTACTTAATTTTCTTTCTTCCCATAGTTTTTGGAAAAGCTCTTTTTCTATATTTAGAGGGGGGTATTCATTAGGATCTCTATTTGTTGCATAGGGAGCTTCTACTTCTTTGTTATTTACAAATAATCTTTTGTGTTCAATATAGACAGTATCTCCTTCTAAGGCAATACATCTTTTGACAAAATTTAAATTTTTGAATAAGCCCTTACCTCCAAGTGGATAACGAAAGACGATTATTTCTCCTCTTTTAGGTTCTCTTATTCTAATTAAGTATTTATCAGTGAATGGGAGTTTTATTCCATATTTAAGTCTATTTACGATTAAAAAGTCTCCTATAAGAATTGTGTCTTTCATTGAACCTGTTGGAACATGAAAGGTTTGCACAATAAAACCACGCAAAAACAATATTATGCCTATTGCAATTCCCCAAGATTTAATTTCTTTAAGAACTTTTTGTTTGTCCATCATTTTACCCACTTTCCATGGCATTTTTTAAATTTGTTTCCACTGCCACAAGGGCATTTTTCATTTCTTCCAATATCTTTTAATTTTTTCCCTTCTTTAGCCAATTTTAAGACCTCCTCTTTAAACTTTTTATCCAATTCTGGATTTCCTATTGTAGGTATTTCTTCCTTTGCAGTCAAGACCTTCTTTGGAGAAACTTCCCCAGAGTCTTTTTGTATAAATTGTCCTTTAAATTCTTCTTTAACTTCAATTCCCTCGACTTCCTTTGGTCTTTCAACTGTTCCGGGAATAAATCTATAAAGTAATTTAATGGAGTTTCTTCCTATATTGTAGAGAAGATCTTCAAACATAGCAAATGATTCTCTTTTATATTCAACCAATGGATCTTTTTGGGCAAAGCTTCTTAGGTTAATTCCTTCTCTTAGGGCGTCTAATTCATAAAGATGATTTCTCCATTCTTCATCTATTACTCTTAAAAGGACAATTCTTTCAAATTGTCTCATATTTTCTTCCCCAACAATTTTCTCTTTTGCTTCATATTTTGAACGAACAAGTGCTCTTATTCTTTCTTCCATTTCTTTTTTTTCAAAATCTTTAAATTTCTCTTTTTCAAGGTCCACCAAAAAAAGTTCCATCAATTCAGATTTGAATCCTTCGGAATCCCATTCTTCAGGATCTCGTCCAACCAAATAAGAATCAAACAGAGAATTAAGGATATCTTCTATCCATTCCATCACTCTATCTTTTAAATTTTGTCCATCCAAAATTTGGTTTCTTATGCTATAAATGACCTCTCTTTGTTTATTCATAACATCATCATATTCTAATAATCTTTTTCTAATATCGAAATTCATTCGCTCTACTCTTTTCTGGGCATTTTCTATTGCTTTTGAAATTAAAGGATGTTTTATAGGTTCTCCTTCCTTAATTCCCATTCTATCCATCGCTCCAGCTATTCTTTCAGTTGCAAAGACCCTCATTAGATCGTCTTCAAGGGAGATGTAAAAACGAGAAGCTCCAGGATCTCCTTGACGTCCAGATCTACCTCTTAGCTGATTGTCAATTCTTCTAGCTTCGTGTCTCTCTGTTCCAATTATGTGTAAACCACAAGGGACGTCTTCTTTACATTTATTAATGTCTACATTTTCGCAAGCTTTTTGATTTTTTTCCATTATAATACAACATTCTTTACATTTGATTACTTCTTTCGCCAATTTTATATCTGTCCCTCTTCCCGCCATATTTGTGGCGATAGTCACTTGGCCTTTTTCTCCTGCGTGGGCGATAATCTTTGATTCTTTTTCATGATATTTTGCATTTAATACTTGATGTGGAATTCCTTCTCTTTGTAACATTCTTGAGATTAATTCAGATACGTCTACAGAAACAGTTCCAACAAGAACAGGCAGTCCTTTATTGTGTAATTCTTTAATTCTATTAACGATTGCGTTATACTTTTCTCTTTTTGTTCTATATATTAAGTCATCATAGTCAATTCTTCTTACAGGTTTATAAGTTGGAATTTGAACTACATCCAAATTATATATTTCCATAAATTCTTCTGCTTCTGTAGCTGCTGTTCCAG
Source organism: candidate division WOR-3 bacterium (assembly GCA_039804165.1). Lineage (NCBI taxonomy): Bacteria > Pseudomonadati > Caldifarciminota > Caldifarciminota bacterium. Next base: position 44,013 of record JBDRZZ010000004.1, on the reverse strand, counting down.
TCATTCCTGCAAGTTTTTTATACATCTTGAAGTAGTTCTGGAGAGTTATTGTTGCAAATGTTTGTGTTTCTCTTTCTACTTTTACATTCTCTTTAGCTTCTAATGCTTGATGAAGTCCATCCGAATATCTTCTTCCCGGCATAAGACGACCTGTAAATTCGTCCACTATTACAACTTTTCCGTCTTGCACAATATATTCTACATCTTTTTCAAAAAGTGTATATGCTTTTATCAATTGGTTTGCAGCGTGAATTTTTTCTGATTTTTCTGCGTATTCTCTTTCAATAGCTTCTTTTCTTACTAATTTTTCTCTACTTGAAAGAGAGGGGTCTTTTTCAATTTCTTCAAATGCGATTGAAAGATCAGGCAACTGGAAGAAATTTTCGGACTCTCTTTGGACGATTAGCTCCTGACCCATTTCAGAGATATTTATTGAGTTTTCTCTTTCGTCTATTGCAAAATAAAGTTTTTCATCTATTTCATGTAGTTTTTTTTCTTTTAAGAAACGAGATTCTGTCTCTTGTAGGAGTTTTTCAATCTCTCCGTCTTGGAGAAGCCTTAGAAGTTGTTTGTTTTTGGGATTTCCTCTTTTTGCTATTAGTAATTTTTCTCCCGCTTCTTCTTTTTTATTCTCTTCTAACAATTTTTTTGCTTCAGCTATTATTCTATTTACAAGAAGGGTTTGTTTATGAGTTAAATTTTGGATAACAGGTTTCAAATCACTATAATGTCTACTTACGGAATGTTGAACTGGTCCTGAAATTATAAGAGGTGTTCTCGCTTCATCAATTAAGACAGAGTCCACTTCGTCAACTATTGCATAATTATGTCCTCGTTGCACTCTGTGTTCTGGAACAGTAGCCATATTATCACGGAGATAATCAAAGCCAAACTCATTATTAGTTCCATAAGTTATATCGCAGTTATATTCTTTTATTCTTTCTTCGGTGCTCATCTCTGTTAGAATAACTCCTACTGAAAGGCCGAGGCTCTCGTAAATGGGTCCCATCCATTCTCTGTCTCTTCTTGCAAGGTAGTCATTTACTGTAACCAAATGAACACCTTTCTCTGTAAGAGCGTTAAGATATAGAGGCATTGTGGCCACAAGTGTTTTACCTTCTCCTGTTTTCATTTCTGCTATTTTCCCTTGATGTAATACTATTCCTCCTAATAATTGGACGTCATAAGGAACCATATCCCATTCCCATTCCAAGCCAGTTACACTCCATTTTTTTCCAAGGAGAAGCTCACAGGTTCTTTTAACAAGAGCAAAACTTTCTATAAGAAGGTCATCAAGAGATTCTCCTTCTTTTAGTCTAATTTTAAATTCCTCAGTAAATTTTGGAAGTTCTTCTAATTTTAACTTTTTGTATTCGGTGTATTTTTTATTTATCTCCTCTACAATAGGATATAATCTCTTTAAAACTCTTTCATTATGGGAGGGGATAATTTTTCTTAGAAGGTTAAACACAGATTAAGTCTCCTCTTTCTTCACCTGTAGAAATATAGCGAACTTTTACTCCTGTGGAATTTTCTATAAATTTTATAAAGCTTTTAGCATTCTTTGGTAAGTCTTGGTAGGTTTTTATGTTTTTTGTATTATTCCACCCAGGAAAGCTTTTGTATACAGGAACTACTTTTTCTAACTGCCAAACTTCCGGAGGAAAATAATCTTGTTTTTTGCCTTCTATTTCGTAGGCAACACCTATTTTCACTTCTGGTAAGCCATCCAAAACATCTATTTTTGTAAGAGCTAATTCTGTTGTTCCAGTTATCCATATAGCATATTTTAGAGCAACGAGATCCAACCATCCGCAACTTCTCGCTCTTCCTGTTGTTGCTCCAAATTCGTTCCCAATTTTTCTTATAAGTTCTTCTTCTTCTTCTTCCATTTTTGTTGGTAAGGGGCCTTTACCCACTCTTGTTACGTATGCTTTTGTAACACCTATAATATTAGAAATCACATTTGGTGGAATCCCACAGCCTGTTAAAATTCCTCCTGGTGTAGGATTAGACGAAGTTACATAGGGGTATGTTCCAAGATCAATATCAAGAAGAGCACCTTGAGCTCCTTCAAATAGTATTCTTTTATTTCTTTTTAGTAGATTTTTTAGAAGTTCGACCGTATCTGTTACAAGATGTCCATATTTATCTTTGAATATTTTTAATATTTCTAAGTAAGAGGATGGAAGATTAAATTTAGCTAAATATTCTTCCGAGAAGATATCGCACAATCTGATTCCTTTCCTTAAGATTTTGTTTGCATAAGCAGGCCCTATTGCCCTTCCAGTTGTCCCAATTTCTTCTTTCATCTCTTTTTCTTCTTCAAAGTAGGATGGTAAAATCAAGTGGCTTCTTTTACTTATTTTTAAATTGTTTTTTATTTCTATTCCCCTTTTCTTTAAATTTTCTATTTCTTCAATTAATTCAGAAATTTCAATTACTACTCCGTTTCCAATTATAGAAATTTTATCAGGGTGAAAAATTCCTGATGGAATTAGATGCAAAGCTATTCTCTCTCCTTTATAAATTACTGTATGTCCAGCGTTTGCTCCACCTTGATATCTACAGACGACGTCGAAAGACTCTACAATATTATCTATTAGTTTTCCCTTTCCTTCATCTCCCCATTGAAGACCAATTATTGCTACATTTCCTTTTTTCATAATCTTTAAAAACTTTCTTTGTAAAAGATTTGGAGTTGTCTCCCAATTTCATTAGAGAATAAATTTTTAAGAGAAAATTGAATTCCTATGCTCCCTGAGTGTATTCTATATCCTAAACCAACTCTATGCTTTTCCTGGTCGTTTGTTCCCATTATATATTCTAAATGAAGAAAGTTTACTTCTCCCAAACTTAAGGCGAGATTTCCAAATAAATCCAAATTCTTTTTTTCTTTTTCGTAATTATAATTTGTTCCACAAGAAAGTAGAAGCATAGGGAAAAGATGAGTTCCTAAAGTTATAAATATATATTTTTCAGCATAATTTTCAATTGGTTCGTTATTAAAACCTATTACACTTTCTAATATTTCGTTTTTAAACAGTCTTATCCTGAAGTCAATCGTGGGTTGTTTTTCCCATTCAATATCTCCGAATCCAACAATATTTCTCCCTCCATAGCTAAGACTTAAAAAAATGCCATTCCATATTCCAGCTCCAAGCTTAGCTCGTAGTTTTCCAATTGGTTCTTCTTTCACTTCTAAAAAGACCTCTCCATGGTAAAGCATATTAGGAAGTGGATTGTCAATTCCTATTATTCCTTCAGAACTTGCCAAGATGGAGAAAATAAAGAGAGTCATTTAGGCCTCCTTTTATATGGTGAAACGAAGATTTCCCTCACCTATTATGTTGTTAACTTTTTCTATCATTTCCTCATCAGGATTTATTTTTATATCTCGGGATCTCAGTTTGATTTCTTCATAGTTATTTCTGCAGAGAATTATTAGAGGTATTTTCCCAGGATATTCTGTTAAAATTTTCTTTATGCCTGTTATATCTTCCTCACTTATTTCTCCTATATTAAGAATTAGATAAGCATTCTTAATATGTTCTTCAATTTTTTCAAGTGGGATAATTTTTTCTGCGGTGATTTGTTTCTGATTAGTACTTAAGTCCTCTTTTATTCTTCCTTTTATTACAATAGAGGAAAAATTGTCTATTTTGGTTCCTATCTCTTCAAATAATTTGGGAAATATAAGAACATCAAACGAGCCATTTTCGTCTTCTACCTTTAGTTTTGCCCAACGTTGATTCTTTTTGGAGGTTTTTTTCTCACAGTTTATTATTGTCCCTCCTGTAATTATTAATTTATTAGAAGGAAGTTCCTTAATTTTTTCTGAAGGGGTAAAAAGTGCTTCTGCAAGTTTTTCATATTTATGTAGAGGATGATTTGAAAAAAAGAAACCATAAGATTCAAGTTCATATCTCAATTTTTCGTCTTCTTCGAATGGAGGTGCAGGAACAAGTTCCATTTTTTTCTCTTCAAATAGAGAACCCATTTTTCTTTTTTCTTTTGATCTTGCATAGTCCACAGCATTTTGTAAAGTAGAAAGAAGAGAATTCCTATTGGGGTGAAGGGAATCAAAAGCCCCAGCTTTTATTAGGCTTTCAATCACTTTCTTGTTTACTAGTCTTCCACCTGCTCTTTCTACAAAGTCAAAGAAGTCTTCAAATTTCTTTTTTTCTCTCTCTTTTATAATTTCTAAAACAGCACTTTTCCCAACATTTTTTATTCCTCCTAAGCCATATCGGATTGCATTTCCTTCTGGAACAAATTCATACTTAGATATGTTTATACAAGGAGGTTTAATTTCTATCCCATGTTCTTTCGCATCTTTAATGAATTTCCTTATTTCTTCTACATCTTCTCCTATGCTGCTTGTAAGAGAAGCTGCATAAAATTCTACAGGATAATGAGCTTTTAAGTAAGCAGTTTGGTAAGCTATCTCTGCATAGGAGACAGAATGAGCTTTGTTAAATCCATATTTTGCGAAAGAACTCATCTTTTCAAAGATTTCTTCCGCCTGTTTTTTTGAAAGTCCATTTTTTAAGCAACCCTCAATAAATTTTTCTTCCATTGATTGCATCACTTCTATTTTTTTCTTTCCCATTGCCTTTCTTAAAATATCAGCTTCTCCTAAAGAAAATCCACCAAGAATATTTGCAATTTTCATCACCTGTTCCTGATATAGCATTATCCCATAAGTTTCTTCTAAAATAGGTTTTAGTTTTGGATGGATATACTCTGGCGTAATTTTCCCCTTTTTTCTTAAAGCAAATTCGTCCTGATCTATGTTTTGAAGAGGCCCAGGTCTATACAGAGCAACTGAAGCAACAAGATCAGAAAAATCTGTTGGTTGGATTTTTCTAAGCATTTTTTTCATCCCTTCTGATTCAAGTTGGAAAACTCCAGTTGTGTCTCCTCTTCTTATAAGTTCAAAAGTCTTTTTGTCATCTTTTTCTAAATTGTAAATGTCTAAATGATGGGGAATGTTTTTTAATGTTTCCTGAATAACAGTGAGGGTTTTTAACCCTAAAATGTCTACCTTTAAGAGTCCTAACTTCTCTAATATTTCCATTGAGAATTGAGTTGAGATAATTTTTTCTTCTCCATTTGTATTCACAAAAAGAGGAACATAATCTGTTATGTCTCCCGGAGCAATTACCACACCGGCTGCATGTGTAGAAGTTTGCCTTATTAAGCCTTCAAGGGTTTTAGCAATTTCAATGAGTTCTTTTAAATCTTTTCTGCTTTCAATTTTCTCCTTTAGTTCCTTAGAATTATTTATCGCCTCTTCAATGGATTGTTCTCTTTCTATTTCTTTGGCTAATTCGTCACAGTCAGAATAAGGTATCTCAAGAACCCTTCCAACATCCCTTATTACGGATCTTGCTTTTAGTATACTGAATGTAACAATTTGAGCAACGTTTCTCTCTCCATATTTTTCTTTTATATATTGAACCACCTCATCTCTTCTTAGATCAGAGAAGTCAATATCTACATCTGCCATAGAAATTCTCTGGGGATTCAAAAACCTCTCAAAAATAAGACCATGTTTTAGTGGATTAACATTCGTTATCCCTAAACTATATAAAACAAGACTACTTGTTGCAGAACCTCTTCCTGGTCCAACAGGAATCCCTTTTTCTCTTGCGAAATCAACGATGTCTTTGATTATTAAGAAGTAGCCAGATAAGCCTAATTCTTTTATTACGGAGAGTTCATATTCTAATCTTTCTTCTTCTCCTGGGGTAACCCTTTTCACTTTTTCAAGCAGCCCTGTTTTTGCTAAATACTCAAGATATTCATCAGGACCATTAAAACCTTTTGGAATTTCTATTGAAGGCAGTAATCTTTTACCTATTTCAAAAGCCACAGGTACGCATTTTTCTTTTAAATATTGAGTATTTTCAATGGCTTCAGGGATGTCTTTAAAAAGCTCTTCCATTTCGGAAGGAGAACGAAGATAGAAATTATCTGTAGGTAATTTTAAGACATTTTCTTCACTAATAGTTTTTTTTGTTTGAAGTAAAAGTAGAATTTCATGGGTTTTAGAATCTTCTTTTTTCAAGTAATGCACATCATTTGTTGCAATTATTGGAACGTCAAATTTTTTAGAGAGTTCTATTAACTTTTCATTTACTTCTATTTCTTTTTCTAATCCCACTCTCATTATTTCAATATAGAAATCATCCTTAAATTCTTTTTTAAAGAATTTAATCTCTTCTTCTGCTTCCTCTAACTTATTATTAAATATAAGAGCAGGAATTATCCCATTTCTACAAGAACTTCCAACAATTATTCCTTCTTTATATTTTAAAAGAAGTTCTTTATCAAGCCTTGGCTTTTTGTAAAAACCCTCAATGTATGCCAAAGAGGAGAGCTTCATTAAGTTGTGATAACCTTTTGAATTTTTTGCCCAAAGAGTTATATGATAGTTTTCTGACTTCTTTTTTCTCCCTTCTAGAGAGAAATAACCTTCCATTCCAATAATTGGTTTTATTTGGTTTTTTACTGCTTCTTCGTAAAACTCAAACACCCCAAAGAGATTTCCATGATCAGTAATGGCAACAGCATCCATATTTAAGTTTTTTACCTGAGCAATTAAATCCGGGATTTTTATTCCACCGTCTAATATTGAGTAGTGGCTATGGACGTGAAAATGTGTAAATTCCATTCCCTTTTTGCCTTTTATACACTAAAATTTCCTTCCTTTTGGTAAAATTACTCCGCCAGAGGCTATTATTTTAAATCCGTCTTGGATTGAAATGTCGGTTTCTATAATATCAGAAGCAGGGTAAATAAGATAATATCCAGAAGTTGGATTTGGAGAGGTTGGTAAGAATACATTATAAAATTCTTTTTCTCCAATTTTCCAAGGTTCTTTACTGGTCAAAAATGCAAGAGTATATGTATTTTCCCATGGATACTTTATTATAACCACTTTACTGAAAGCAGAGTGATCTATCATTATTGCATTTACAAGTTGTTTTGTCGCATTATAGATTCCTTTTGCAAAAGGAAGTCTTTCCATTATTTTATCAAGAGTTTTCATAGACCATATTCCTATAAAACTAGATGTAATAAAACCTATTAAATAAATACCAATTATAACTACAATAAATCCTAAAATGGAAGAAATGGAAATTGGAAGTTTTGAAAATAAAGGGATTTGAGCAAAATGTCTTCCCAAAAGCCCTCCTATTTTTTGAATTAAAAACCATATAATACCTAAAGTTAGCCCTAAAGGAAGGATTGCAACAAGACCTGTTATGAAATATCTTTTCATTCTATTCTTGAAACTCATCTTTTTAATAATAAAGTTTTTATTTAATTAGTCAAGTACTATTTAGAGGAAGAGAGAGTAGCATAAGCTAAAACGGCAATAGCTACTTTATAAAGAACATCAGCAACATTTCCTATTGTTTTCCAGAAACCTGTTTCTATTTTGACTTTTGCTGGAACTACAATTGTGTCTCCAGGTTTTATTTCAGGAGACCCTTTTAGAATTTTACCTGAAGCTCTTCTAACATATATTTCTTTTTTGTTTGCAGAGGGTTTTAATCCTCCTGCAATATTTAAATAATCTTTTAGTGAAAATCTCTCTTTGTAGATTATTCCTGTTGGATTGTAAACTTCTCCTATTATTTGGACAATTTTTGGTATCTTTGGAACTTCTATTCTATCTCCATCCTCAAGAGGTGTTTTTAATTGAAGGGTATCCAGTAAATTTATTATAACCCTTCCGGGAATTTGGATTTTTTTAAGTTCTGGTAAAAGTTCCTCTCCAAACTTAATATATTCCTGGGCTGCTGTGGCGATTTCTGGTTCAAAATTTCCTAAGACTTCTCTTTGTTGTAAAATGAGATCCGAATGTGTTTCTATTTTTAAATTCTCAAGAGCTTCTTTTTGAGATTCTTCTAAGGCCTTTTTTATAAATATAGTTCCCTCCGGATAAGCGTTTTCTGTAAAGCCCCCAGCTCTTTCAATAACTTCTTTAATTGTTGTTACTCCATCTTTTATTTGATATTTCCCTGGGTATAAAAATTCTCCATCTAAGTAAACGTAACTTTCTTTTCTTTCTTTTGATAGAACTTTTAATTTATCGTATTCTTTAAGTTCAATATTTCCTTCTACTGGATCTTTAAGATTAATTCTCATTATTTTTTCCGGTTCTCCAGGGCTAATGAAACGAATAAGTTCTGCTTCTTCTAAGGTTGTTCCTTTGCTTTTTGGACCCCCTGCTTCTTCAATTAGTTTTAGAATAGTCATTCCTTTTTTGAATTCATATATTCCTTCCTTCTTTACATCTCCATAGATTTCTACATAATTATGGTAATATGGAAAAATCTCAAACACAGAAATAAGATCTCCATTCTCTATTTTGAATGTTTTTGAAATTTTTTGAAAATCATTTACATTTTCAAAATTTAAGTCTTCCAGAAATTTTTCATCTTTTGAAGAAATTCTTTCAATTTGAATTCTTTTTCTCCCAGCTATTGGAGAAAACCCCCCTGCCATTTTTATTATATCTTCTAAGTATTCTTTCCCTTCTAATTCATATATACCAGGTTTATTAACAGCTCCTTTTATTCCTACAACAGATCCAATTGGAGGGACATAGATAATATCTCCAGATGAAAACTGTATTAATGGTAAGGATTGCCCTTCAACAAAAAGTTTGTAAAGATCAATGTTTTTATTCCCATTTTCAGAAATATATTTTATTTTTCTAAGACTTCCCGATTTTTTTACTCCTTCTGCTTCAAAAAGCGGAGATAGAGGATTTGATAAAACAGAGATGTTATAAATTCCTGGGTTATTGACTTCTCCGAGAACAAAAACACTTACACTTTTTAAATTTCCTAAGCTTACGTTAACCTCAATATTCGTAAACTCCTTTTTAAAAGCCTCTTCAATTATTTTTTTGCTCTCTCCATAAGATATACCCCAAAGATTTAAACTTCCTACATAAGGAAGGACAAGTTCTCCATTACGATCGATATTTTTTGTAAATGAAGTATTAAGATCTTTTCCTGAAATTTCTATATAGAGTTCGTCTCCTGGACCTAATATGTAATTATCAGCAATTGGAGCAAAAATTGGGGGTTCTAATAGATAAGCTTCAAACATATCATATCCAAATTGCTTTAAATTCGGCGATATAGAATCAAGTTTTTTATTCACTTTTAATAATTTCTTTCGGAGACCGAAGTATGTTGTATCTGCTGAGATTATATATTTTAAATATTTGTCTATTGATTTTTCATTTACGTCTTTTAGGTATTTACCCCTCATTTCAATCTTTAAAGATTCTGTTTTTACTTCTTCTATTAAAGAATCCCTTAATTTTTGTAGTTTTTCTTTTTGGGAAGTAACAAAATATTTTTCGTTAAACATTTTTTCTATTGTTGAAAGTGTCTCAGCTTCTGGAATTTTAATTAATCTTTTTTCTCTAATAGTGTCTTTTTGAATAGGTTGTGGAGTTATTGTTTTCTTTGGAGTGAGTTTCTCTAAAAGATTTTTGTCTATTGTTTGTCCAAATGAAATTAAAGAAAACAGTATAAAATTAAAAATTATCATTATTTTTTCTTTTCTCATTTTCTATCCGTTTTCCTCATTCTATACTTTTTTTTAAGTTTGTCAAGTGTTTACTAAGTTCTTTAAATATTGACAATTTAAAAAGAAAAAATATAATAACCAGAGATTTATGATTTACATTAACGAGAATTATTTAAAATTACAATCTTCTTATCTCTTTGTAGAGATAGAGAGAAGAGTGAGAGAATATAAAGAAGCGAATCCTAAAAAGGAGATTATTAGCCTTGGTATTGGTGATGTTACAAAGGCCTTACCAAAAGCTTGTATAAAAGCTTTAAAAAAAGCGGTAATGGAGATGGCAGATGATAAGACTTTTAGAGGATATGGTCCATCTAATGGTTATTCTTTTCTTAGAGAGAAAATTGCTGAAGTGGATTTTTGCTCTAGGGGAATAAATATTTCTCCAGATGAGATTTTTATAAGTGATGGAGCAAAATCTGATACTGCTAACATTCAAGAGCTTTTTTCTCTGGATCTAAAGGTTGCCGTTCAGGATCCTGTTTATCCAGTTTATGTTGATACAAATGTTATGGCAGGTAGAACAGGAAGATGGGAAAGTGGCAGATATAAAGGTTTGATATATTTAGAAGCAACAGAAGAGAATGATTATATTCCTTCTTTACCGAAAGATAAAGCAGATCTAATTTATCTTTGTTTTCCTAATAATCCTACAGGCGCTGTTATTACGAAGGAAAAACTTAAAGAATGGGTAGATTATGCAATGAAAAATAAAGCTTTAATTCTTTATGATGCTGCTTATGAAGCTTTTATTCGTGATAGAAATATCCCAAAAAGTATTTATGAGGTAGAAGGAGCAAAAGAAGTAGCGATAGAGTTTAGGAGTTTTTCTAAAACAGCAGGGTTTACTGGAACTAGATGTGCATATACTGTTGTGCCAAAGAATTGTATGGCTTTTGATAGAGAAGGGAGAGAGCATTCATTAAATGAATTTTGGGGTCGTCGCCAGACTACGAAATTTAATGGGGTTTCTTATCCTGTTCAGAGAGCCGCTTTTGCAGTTTATTCTAAAGAAGGACAAAGGGAGGTGAAGAATTTAATTGATTATTACCTTAATAACGCTGGAATACTACGGAGAACGTTTGAAGAATTGGGTTATAAATGTAATGGAGGGGATAATTCTCCTTATATTTGGGTAAAAATTGGAAAAGATTCTTGGGAATTTTTTGATTTACTTTTAAAAGAAGCAGGAGTTGTTTGTACTCCTGGTGTTGGTTTTGGGAAGTGTGGGGAAGGTTATATAAGATTAAGTTCTTTTAATACAAGAAGTAATATAATGAGGGCTGTGGATCGGATTAGAGAGGTTCTAAAATGAGATTTTGTTTAATTTTGCCCTCTTGCGTGAACTTTAATTATTAATTATATATAACTTCAAAGAAAGGAGATGAGATATGGGGTATTTTTTGGGTATAGATCTTGGCACAAGTGGTGTTAAGGCTCTTGTGATGGATGAGAGAGGAGAAAAGATAGTTACTTCCACAGTTGAATATCCTCTTTATACACCAAAAGTAAACTGGGCTGAGCAAAATCCAGCTGAGTGGTGGGAAGCAACAGTAAAAGCGATAAAACAAGTTATTAGTAAGGCTTCTATTTCTTCTTTTGATATAAAAGGGATAGGGCTTTCCGGTCAAATGCATGGGCTTGTGGCTTTGGATAAGGAGTATAAAGTCCTTCGACCTGCAATCTTATGGTGTGACCAAAGAACAGAAAAGCAATGTAATTATATTACAGAAAAGATAGGGAAAGAAAGATTAATTGAGCTTGTTTCGAATCCTGCTCTTACAGGATTTACTGCTGGAAAATTGCTTTGGGTTAGAGATAACGAGCCTGAGATTTATGAAAAAATTTATAAGATTCTTCTCCCAAAAGATTATATTCGTTTTTGTCTTACTGGAGAGTTTGCAACAGAAGTTTCTGATGCATCTGGGACTCTTTTTTTGAATGTTAAAGAAAGGAAATGGTCAAGGGAGTTATTAGATGAACTTGATATAGATATTGATATTCTTCCTCGTTGTTTTGAATCTTCTGTTATAAGTGGAAAAGTTAGTTCTATAGCGAGTAAAGAAACAGGTCTTAAGGAAGGAACACCTGTTGTTGGGGGTGGGGGAGATCAGGCAGCCCAAGCTCTTGGGACGGGAATTGTAAGAGAAGGAGTGATCTCTTCAACCATTGGCACATCTGGAGTTGTTTTTGCTGCGAGTGATACTCATCGTCTTGATCCTGCACATACATTACATACATTTTGTCACGCTGTAGATGGAAAATGGCATTTAATGGGTGTTATGTTATCAGCTGGAGGTTCTTTGAGATGGTTGCGAGATAGTTTATTTGCGCATTTAAAGATAGAAGCAGAGAAAAGGGGTATAGATCCTTACATTTTGATGGAAGAAAAAGCTGTTAAGGTTCCTGTTGGGAGTGAAGGTCTTATATTTTTACCATATCTCACAGGAGAAAGAACTCCTTATCCTGATCCTAATGCAAGAGGAGTTTTCTTTGGCTTGAGTCTTAGACATACAGATGGACACTTTATTCGTTCTGTAATGGAAGGAGTTGCTTTTGGCTTAAGAGATTCTTTAGAGATAATTAGGAAACTTGATATTACTGTAAATGAAATTAGAGGCTCAGGAGGAGGAGCAAAATCTCCTTTCTGGAGACAGATTCAAGCAGATATAAACAGTTCTCCCATTACCACTGTGAATATAACTGAGGGTGGAGCTTTTGGTGTTGCACTTCTTGCTGCAACAGCTACTGGGGTTTATTCAAGTATTCAGGAAGCCTGTGATGCTGTGATTAAGGTTACAACGAAAACGAATCCTATAGAGGAGAATATTAAGAAGTATGATGAATATTACGCTATTTATCGTTCGCTTTATCCTGCTCTTAAAGATAGATTTCTCCATTTAAGTGAGATTCACGAAAAACATGCTTGAGATTGAATAAGATTTTTAAATTTCGGGAAGCTGGGATTTTATTCGCCCTTATAGGGATTTGGGTAATCACGGCAATCTTTAATCCTCGTTTTCTTTCTTTTTATAATCTCCAAGTTCTTTCAAGACAGATTGCGGTTTTTGGCCTTATAGCAATTGGAGAAACTTTTGTAATTTTAACGGGAGGGATCGATCTATCTCCTGGATCTGTTATTGCGTTAACTTCAGTTCTTGCTGCTTTTTTTATCAATAACGGTTTTGGTATTTTTGGAGCAACTTTTATTACAATTTTAATTGCATTTATGATTGGGCTTTGGCATGGACTCTTTATTACAAAACTTGGCATTCCGCCTTTTATTATAACTCTTGGAACTTTCGCTATAGGAAGAGGATTTGCCACAGTTTTAACTAAAGGCTGGCCTATCATAAATATTCCAAATTCTTTTTCTTTTATATGGGATGGAATTGTATTTAGGTTCATTCCCTTCCCTGTTCTAATTCTTTTAGTTGTTTCTGCAATCTCTATTTTTATTTTGACAAAGACTATTTATGGAAGACACATCTATGCGGTTGGGGGAAATATTGAGGCTGCAAGGCTTTCTGGTATTGATGTTGATAGTATAAGGGTATTCACATATATTTTTTCTGCAGTTTTATCTGGAGTTGTTGGCGTAATGCTTACTTCAAGATTAAAGCAAGGCAATCCGAATGTAGGTGTTACTTATGAGATGTATGCTATTGCAGCTTCAGTGATAGGAGGAACAAGCTTATTTGGAGGAATTGGGACTATAGTTGGAGCCTTAATAGGGGCAGGAATTTTAACGGCCGTTTGGAATTCTTTGGTTTTGCTTGAAGTCTCTTCTTACTGGCATCAAGTGATTCTTGGTTTTATAATTGTAATCTCTGTAACTATTGATGTTTTACGTGAAAAACTAAAGGAGGTATAAAATGAGTAAAATATTAAAATGGTTGTTTTTTATTTTAGGGATTTTAGCTTTTACTTTTGGTTGTCGTAAAAAAGAAATTCGTTATGGGGTAATTGGGAAATGTGTAGGACCTTATTGGGATGTTGTAAGAAAAGGAGCAGAAGATGCGGGTAAAGAATTGGGAGTAAAAATAACTTTTTTTACACCCCAAAAAGAAGATATTCCTCAACAGATAGAAACTCTTGAGACTTGGATTTCTATGGGCTTTAGCGGAGTTGCGGTTGCTCCTTCTGATCCTGAAGCTCTTACATCTCCTATAAATTCTGCTATAGAAAAGGGTGTTCCTGTTCTTACGATAGATACAGATGCCCCAAATTCAAAGAGAATTTGTTACATAGGGACTGACAATTATATTGCTGGTAAACTTGCAGGAGAAAAAATGGCAGAAATACTTAAAGGCGAAGGTAAGATTGCAATAGCAACTGGTTCGCTTACAGCAATGAACTCTTTACAGAGAATGAAAGGTTTTGAAGATGCAATCAAAAACTTTCCCAAGATAGAGATAATAAAGCCTATTCTTTGCGATAATGAAGAAACTTCTAAGGCTGTAGAACTAGCAGAGACTATTTTACTTAACAATCCTCATTTAAATGGATTTTTTGGAGTTTATGCTTTTAATGGTCCATCTGCCGCTAAAGCTGTAAGGTCTGCAGGAAAAAAAGGAGAGGTTCATATTGTTTGTTTTGATGTTACAGATGAGCATTTGTTTTTGATAGAGGAGGGTTTAATTGATGCTACAGTAGCTCAACGACAGTATATGATGGGTTATGAGGCTGTAAAGATCCTTCACAGTATCAACGAAAAGGGTCTACAGGCCACCCTAGATTCTTTACCGCGAAACGAAAATGGTGATTACATAATTGATACAGGAGTAGATATTGTTAGTAAAAATAATATTAAAGAATATCTTAAATTAATGGATAAGTGGGGAGTTCCGCACACTTTTAGGCTGTGAAGAAAGAAATCCTTCTTAGAATGGAGAAGATAAGTAAGTCTTTCCCTGGAGTGAAGGCTCTAAGTGGGGTAGATCTTGAAGTTTATAAAGGAGAAGTTCTCGCTCTTGTGGGAGAAAATGGAGCTGGGAAGACTACTCTTATGGAGATTCTTAATCCCCATCCTGCCCCTACAGGCTTTTACATTCAAGATGAAGGAAAAATTTATTTTGAAGGGAAGGAAATAAAACCTAAAAATCCTTTAGATGCTCGGAAGATAGGAATAAGTTTTATTCATCAGAACTTTAACTTGGTGCCAAACCTTTCGGTTTATGAGAATATGTTTTTGGGAAGAGAATTACGAAAAATGGGTTTTTGGGGAGTGGTTGATAAAGAAGAAATGAGAAAGTTGTCTAATTTTTATCTTAATAAGCTTGGGGTAAAAATATCTATTGATCTACCGGTGAGCAAATTAACTGTTGCTCAAAGACAAATGCTTGAAATCGCGAAAGCTCTTTCTTTTCAAGCGAAGCTTATAATAATGGATGAGCCGACAGCTTCTCTTACGGAAAATGAAATTGAAAATTTGTTTAGAATTGTAAATAAACTTAAAAAAGAAGGGGTTTCTTTTATTTTTGTGACCCATAAAATAGAAGAGGTTTTCAAAATTGCAGATCGAGTTGCAGTTTTAAGAGACGGGAAAATGATTGGAGTTTTAAAGATTAAAGAAGCCACACCGAAGAAGATAACAAAGATGATGGTTGGAAGAGAATTAGAAGAATTTCCTGAAAAAAAGCGAGAGTTTGGGAAAGAAATCTTAAAAGTAAAGGATCTTACTAAGGAGGGTGTATTAGATAGAATTAGTTTTGAGGTAAAAGAGGGTGAAATTCTTGGTTTTTATGGTCTTGTGGGAGCAGGAAGGACAGAGACAATGAGGGCTATATTTGGATTAGATAAGTTAGATGAAGGCGAGATTTATGTAGAAGGAAAGAAAGTTCAAATAAATTCACCAAAAGATGCCATAAAAAAAGGGATTATTCTCATTCCTGAGGATAGACAAAAAGAAGGTTTTATACCCCTAATGAATATTAAAGAGAATATAACTCTTTTGGTTCTAAGAGAAATTTTTAAACAGAAGATTATTAGAGAAAAGAAGGAAAATGCTATAGTTAGGTATTACATAAATAGATTAAAAATAAATCCTCCAAATCCGTTTTCTATTGTAAAAGGTTTATCTGGAGGAAATCAACAGAAAGTTATTTTTGCTAAGGGACTTGCGTCAAAGCCAAAATTGATTATATTAGATGAACCCACTAAGGGGATTGATATAGGGGCAAAAGGAGAGATACATTTTTTAATTTATCAACTTGCTGGAGAAGGGTTAGGGGTAATTGTTGTATCTTCTGAATTACCAGAAGTAATAAAAATAAGTGATAGAATTATTGTAATGGCAGAAGGGAAAATAAAAAAGGAATTTTTGAAGGGCGAAGCCCGAGAAGAAGAAATTGTCCGTTCTGCTGTGATGGGTTAAACAAAAGAAAGGAGAAGAATATGGGGAAATATTTAAGTGGTATAAAAAAGGTAAAATTTGAAGGGAAAACCTCTAAGGATCCTTTAGCTTTTAAGTTTTATAATCCAGATGAAGTCATTAACGGGAAGAAAATGAAGGATCATCTTAGATTTTCAGTTGCTTATTGGCATTCGTTTAGAGGGACAGGAACTGATCCTTTTGGGAATGGAACAATTGAGAGGCCTTGGGAGAAGTTTTCAGATGAAATTGATAGAGCTAAAGCGAGAGTGGATGCGGCTTTTGAACTTTTCGAAATTCTTGGAGTTCCATTTTTCTGCTTCCATGATAGAGATATCGCTCCAGAAGGAGAAACTCTTGCAGAAACAAACAAGAATCTTGATATAATTGTAAACCATATAAAGGAACATTTAAAAACAAGTGAAACAAGAGTTCTATGGGTGACCGCAAATCTTTTCTCCAACCCAAGGTATATGCATGGAGCAGCCACTTCTCCATATGCGGATGTTTTTGCTTATGCTGCAGCTCAGGTTAAAAAAGCTCTTGAGATTGCGAAAGAACTAAATGCCGAAAATTATGTATTTTGGGGAGGTAGGGAAGGATATGAAACCTTACTAAATACAGATATGAAGCTTGAGTTAGACAACCTTGCTCGTTTCCTTCACCTTGCTTGTGATTATGCAGAAAAGATTGGTTTTGATGGACAATTTTTAATAGAGCCAAAACCTCACGAACCTACTTCACATCAATATGATTTTGATGTTGCTACGGTCATAGGGTTTTTAAGGAGTTATGATTTATTTGATAAATTTAAAATAAATATAGAGGCTAATCATGCAACTTTGGCAAGGCATACATTTCATCACGAGTTGAGGATGGCTCGAATTAATGGAGTTTTGGGAAGTATTGATGCAAATCAGGGAGAACTACTTTTAGGATGGGATACTGATCATTTCCCAACAAATGTTTATTGGACAACTTTAGCTATGTATGAAGTGATTAAAAATGGTGGGCTTGGAAGAGGAGGTCTAAACTTTGATGCAAAGGTAAGAAGGGGTTCTTTTGAAGTAGAAGATCTTATATATGCGCACATTTCAGGAATGGACTCTTTTGCTAAAGCTTATAAGGTAGCAGATAAGTTAATTAAAGGTGGAGAGATTGATAATTTTATTAAAGAAAGATATTCAAGTTATTCCACAGGGATTGGAAAGTCAATTGTTGAAGGGAAAGAGGATTTTGAATCCCTAGAAAGATACATCCTTTCTAAAGGAGAGCCAAAGGTTCAATCTGGAAGACAGGAGCTTCTTGAGATAATTCTTAATAGTTATCTCTTTGATTAAATTCTATTTAAGTTGAAAAATTAAGGAGGCTCTACTTTCCGGTAGAGCTTCCTTTTTTTATTCTATAAAAACTTTCAGGGGGTCCTAAGTAAGTAGGTGGGATTTCTTTTGTTTCCACCACTATTTTTTGAAGAACAAGACCTGGATCAACCATCCAAAAATTCAAGGTGTGGTATCCAGGGTGTTCAATATAATGTTGAGAAGTTGAAATTTTTATATTATTTGATACAGCTTCATTCCATGTTGGTGGATATTTCCAATCAGGAATTGTATCATTTTTATGAACATTTATTATTTGTGGGGATTCATCGTCGAAAGAAATTCCATAATGTAATCCTTCTGTATTATGAAAATTCTGAGTGGGGGAGAAATAAACCTTTACTTTCACTTCGCCCTTATTAAAAAGAAACATTTTATATTCTAATTTAGGGCTATCTTCTCCTAAAATTTGCCTTTCAGCTGTGACAGGGAAAGGTGTAACTCCAGATAGAGTTCTACTTAAATCAGGGATGACTATCCATTTTATATTATCTTTTTCAATAGCTCCCGTATAATGTTCTGCTTCTATTGATACATATCCATTACTTTCTATAAAGCCTTCTATTTCTTCTATTTTTGGAGATTCTGGATTCTTTACAATTGCCTTTACTTTTACTTCTTTTTTTAGAGCTTTTATATTAATTGGTATTATGTGATTTCCTTTTGGTGTTCTTTCCCAATCTATTTCAATCCATATGCGTTTTTCCTTTTCAATTTTGCCTTTTTTCTCTGATATGATTACCCACGGTTCTTTACATATTATTTTATAATCAAAAGGGATCTTCCCACGGTTAAATATTTCTATATAATATTTCTGTTGATTATAGCAGTCAAATTCTGGCAATATTGCTTCACTTTTTTCTTCTGGCCACCAATTATCACTTCCTTCGATTGCAACACCCATTTCCGCAGTATTAGGAAGTTTTATTACCTTTATTTTTGGCATAATATTTTTTTCCGGATCTTTCCAAGAGGAATAACCAATATGTGGTTGCCCTATTATGTGATTCCATTTTCCATTTGCTATTTTTTTATGATAGTATTCGGTTAACTCAGTGTCTTTTCTAAATAACTCTTTTACTTTATCTGCGAGATCATTTGTGCTTGCACGTCCTTGCTTTGCATATAGATAATTTTTCCCTAACGTAACATACATTTCGTTTAAATTTGCAGAAGCTATGGTTGGGAAAAGGACCAACTGGTAATAGGCATCTTTATATTCTTCCTGTAAATTTTCGTAAATTCTTAAGGCTTTATCTCTCATTTTATTATATTCCTCTACGATTCTTTCGGCTTCTTTAAAGTGGATAAGACTGTAAGTGGTAGAATCAAGTAATTCCGGTTTTCTTCTGGAATTATACTTTGTGTATTTTGTGAGAATTTCAGCTATTTCTTCAGCGAATGCCTCTCCAAATTGTTGCTTGACCCAAAGTTTTGTATATTCTGGTAATTTATCAATGGTCAAGGCTTCAGGATTCCATGCATAGTCTAAGAAGAATTGAGTGGGAAGTTCCATTTGTTTTATGTCCCCAACATTTACAATCCAGATCTTTCTTACCCCATATTCGTAGCAAAGATGCATCTGTTCCCAAATTCTTGGAATTAAATTTGTATTTATCCATTTGTAACTTCTTGGACCTCCAACAAAGTCAAAGTGGTAATACATGCCATAACCGCCAGCGTGGAAAGATTTATCTAATTTTGGTAGTCTTCGAACATTGCCCCAGTTGTCGTCACACAAAAGTAATGTAACGTCTGGAGGAACTTTCATCCCTTTATCATAATAATCTTGGACTTCTTTATATAGAGCCCAAACTTGAGGAACCTTATAAGCTGGCTTTCCTAATACCTTTTGAATTATTTCTCTTTGGTCTTTTATAATTTTTTCAAGTAAGGCAATCTCAGTTTCTTCACTCATAGGTTCATCTCCATCTCCTCTCATTCCTATCGTAATAAGGCTTTCATATCCATTCATCCTTTTTATCCCTTCTTCCCAGAATTCTTTTAATTTTTCTTCATTTAATCTATAATCCCATCTTCCAGAACCGAAGCGTCTCCACTCATCATGAGCTCTCATCATAGGTTCGTGATGGGAAGTTCCTATTACGACTCCGTATTCATTTGCTAATTTTGGATTTAAGGTATCATCAACATAGAAAGCTTTACCCCACATAGCAGGCCAAAGGAAATTTCCTTTTAATCTTAATATTAGCTCAAAAACCTTTTCGTAAAATTTAGAATTAAACCCTCCAAAATTTTCTCTAACCCACTCTCCGAGAGCTGGTTCTTCATCGTTGATGAAGATACCTCTATATTTTACCTTTGGCTCACCTGAAATGTATCTATTTACTGAAATAAAAAGATTTTCCTTCTTTTTAGGAGGAACATCAGCCCACCAATACCAAGGAGAAACACCTATTTTAGAAGAAATTTCAAACATCCCATATATTGTTCCACGTTTATCACTTCCTATTATAAAGAGAGCCTTTTCTATTTTAGGGAAAGGATTTTCTAAAACCTGAATTAAGAATGCTTCCCATTTACCTTTAATTCCACTAATATCAATTTTTTTCTCTTTTATTAGATTATCAATAAATTTGTTTTTTCCAACCGTTCCAATTATAATGAGTTCTCTTGCCTTTGGTATAGTGTCGACAAAAAGGAGAGGCTTTCTATTAGTTACTCTTTCAATATCTTCTTGAAAAATTTTTGCTATTTTAATTACACCTGGGTAATCAGAAGAACTTATTAGTAAAGGAGTAGTTTTCTTAGAGGAAGAAAGAGGAAATATTTTCCCTTCTTTTTCTAAAAATATGGAAAAATTAGACTCTAAATTTGCTTTTGAGCAAAATGAAATAAATAAAAGAAAAATTATACCTTTAAGTTTATTTAATTTCATTATTAAATTTTATTAAATTGTTTGAAGGAGTCAAGGTTTTTTAAACTTTTCCTCTTCGTTTTTCAAGAAGTTTTCTAATCTCTTCACATTTTTCTTTTGTGAGTGTTATCCTTAAGACAAAAAAGATCACAAATAATAAACCAATTACTGGAATTCCAGCAAGCATTCTTCTTATCCATAAGATGGTTTCTGGAGCTTGTAGCCTTTGAGAAGCATCAAAGCCTGCTAAATTTAGGATTAAACCGGAAATGAAATATCCTAAGGAGTTACCCAATTTAAGAATATATGAACCACAAGAGGTAAAAGAGCCTTCTCTGCGCTTTCCTGTAAGGAGTTCGTCGTAATCTATAATATCTGCTCCAATTGATCCGTGTAACATCCATAAAGCTGAAGCAGCCATTCCCATTGTTCCAGAGGCAATTGTTTGTAACCAGGGCACAAGAGGGGTATAGAGATACCAGGAACCTCCATATCCAATAATACCAATAATTGCAGCAATAACAACGGCGTTTCTTTTTCCTATTTTATGAGCAATTCTGTTTAATATAGGTGCTCCTAAAAATCCTCCAATCATAAAAGCAACTCCCATCCAAAAATTCCAATTGTCTCCAAGAATTGTGTTTCCTTTACATACGTAGTAGATAGTCGTGTAATAACCTAAGGACCCCACCATACTTGTTCCGAGAGTGAAAGCCCCTCCAAAACTCATCAGCATCCTAAATGGTTGGACTTTCAGTGTTTCGTAAAAAGAGCTTTTTATTGAAATGCGGTCTTTTATTTTTATAACAACCTTATCATAATAACGTTCCTTCACCTTAAAAAAAATTGTTATGGCAAATATCGCCATTAGAGTTCCGAGAATTGAGGTATAAACTTGAATACCCTTGAGAGTATTTTTTCCTCCTGTAGGAAGCAAAAACCAAGCTAAATTTGTAAACCTAAGAGCGTAAAAGTTTCCAACCTCAAATATTTTTTGCATTGCACTTCTATATGTCATAACATTCGTCCGTTCTTCGTAATCGGGTGTTAATTCTGCTCCTAAGCTGTTATAGGGAACAGAAAAAGCACTTATAATTGGAATATAAATTAACGAGGAGAAAGCCATATACCAGAAAACTGCTGATGCTCCTAAGAATTTAATCTCTGCCCAGTTTGGAGAAACAGCAAAAAGAAGAGGTAGCCCTATTCCGCTTAGGATTCCAGCAATTAAAATAAAAGGGCGTCTTCTTCCAAGAGGAGAACGAAGATTATCTGATAACCAACCAATTACAGGATCCAAAATTGCATCGTATATCCTTATAAGAGTCAAAGCTAATCCAATAAGCCAAGGTTCTACGCCAAGATAAATGTTGAATACTGCAAATGCAACACCAGGATAAAGCCAAAAACCCCACATATCTAAGGCGGTTCCAAGACCATAAGTTAATTTAGTAGGAATCGAAAGTTGATCTTTAAAAGACTTTTCTTTGTTTTTCTTCATTTTAGAAAGATAATTTTTATTTTTTCTCTGTCAAGCTTTTCTTAAAAAAAATAAAATTATTCCAATTCCTCCGCTCGAGAAATCTATAAGGAGATCAAAGTAATCTTTCAAATCTAATGGACCTTCCCCAGCTAACATTTGAATTAACTCTTGGGAAGTTGCTATGCCCAAAATAATCAAAAATGGAAGAAATCGCAATTTCTTTTCACATAAGATAGAAGAGATTAGCCAACCTAAAATTCCATAGAATAAGAATCGAATCGCTATATGAAAAAACTCTTTTTTAAAAAGCCAGTAAAATTCAGTTTTCCAAAAAGGGAATAGTTTGGGTATAAAAGAAGTTGGGAATAGAGTAAGAAAACATAGTAAAATCAATAATAAGACTTTTTTCTTCATTTTTCTCCTTAAACAAGATTATAAAATGAAGAAGTTTGTCAAGTCTCATATAATTATTTTTGTTGAATTTAGAGTTTTTAGGGTTGACTTTTTTAATTTTTTTATAATTTTTAAATATGAGAAAAATAGGATTTACCTTAATTGAACTTATGATTGTAATTGTGATAATTGGAATTCTTGTTGCAATTGCTGTTCCTAATTTTGTGAGAGTTTTAAATCGAGCTAAAGAAGCAGAGGTTGAATCAAATATGCATATAACTCAACTTGAGGTAGAGTTTTATGCTATTGGTCATTCTAGTGTATATCCCCCAACTGTAGACTCTATAATAAATAATTTTCCTGATTATATGAAAAACCCATTTAATCATTCTGCACCAGCCGTTCAAGATGGAAGGGAAGAAGATATTGAGGGAGTTGTCGAATACGAGACTTCTGAACCATATGAGCATTACAAAATTAGAGGATTGGGAAGAAATGCTGCCCCCCTTCCACTTATTCTCTCGGAAGGACTTGTGAAATGAATTTACGAATTCGTAAAAATTATTTTACTTATTTTGCAAAAATTTTTGCGGTTTGCAAGAGGTAATAAATACAAGTTCTTGAAGAATAAGAACTTAAATTTTGGAACGTTTTTTGAATGTTAAAATATAAATAATGGGAAATGTTTAACTTAAAAAGGAGGTTTTATATGAAGAAGCGTGGTTTTACCTTGATTGAGTTAATGGTTGTGGTTGTCATCATTGGTATTCTTGCAGCTATAGCCATCCCGAACTTTGTAAGGGTTGTAGATAGATCTAGAGAAGCTTCTGTAAAGTCGAATATGCATACTTTGCAAGTAGCTGTTGAAGCATTAGCTGTAGATCATGATGGAAATTATCCTGGAACCGCGAATACTGACGATATTGAGGATGAATTACCCTTAAATTACAAAAATCCTTATACAGGAGCGACGTTAGAGGATGATGGTCTTAACGCATGTATTTCAGTAGGAGCACAAGCTGGTAGCCCTGGCATGGTTGGTTATGAACCTGAGGATGCAAATCAAGCTCAAGCTACAGATTTTAATGGAGTATATTATGAAATAACGGGGTACGGGAAAAATAGGTTGATTGATCTCACTTTGAGACCAGGAACGAATCTTCCACAAGGCGGAGGTGGTGGACAGCCTTAGGGTTTTATTTTTATCTAATGGAAAAAGAACGGCAGTTGCCGTTCTTTTTCCATTTTTATAGATTCTTTCTTTTAATCCAATAGTGGTAGGAAATAAATCTACCTTCGACTTTTAGTGTGATTGGATCTTCTTCAGCTTCGTTTAAGAGAGGAATATTTATTAACTCATAATCTTTTTCTATTTTTTTAGTGTAAATCTTTCTTCCTTTATAAAATATTTCAAAATAAGAGTCAGAAAGGTCAATTTTAATGGGTTGAAAGAAAAGTGTTTTTCCTAATATTGGTTTTTCACCCTTAAAAGTTCTTCCTATTAAACAGATTAATTCAAGGTCTTTATTTTTAGATTGTCTTAGAGTAAAAGTTTCATATCCTTCTGTGATTCTACCGGCATCATAAAAGCTTTCAATATTAAACAAAATCTGAAAATATTTTGTTGGCCCAAAATTAACTCTTTTATAGTTATGGAGTTTTTCTGAAGAAGGATCTCCAATGTCAAGTTCATCTATGACATCTTTTTCAAAAAGTTGCTTTTTTAATGGAGAAAGCTCAATATAATAGAGATTATAAATTTCATCTTCCTCAACCCAAAAAAAAGTTCTTTCTTTTTTAACAGAAAATCTCTTTAACCATTTTGTTAAAGGATTATCTTCAAAATTCTCTTGAGTTAAAAGATATTTTACATTAGAATAATATCTTTGGACCAGTTCAGATATTTCTGTGTATTCATAAAAAGAAGAAATATATTTTCCAAGAATAGGGTCAAAGTTTGGAGTAAGAGTAATAAACTTTAGTTTCTTCGCTTCAAAAATGGTCGAGGTAGACCCACTTGTTCCATCGAAAATCTCTGTTTTTTCTGGTAAGATTTTTTGTAAATATTGAGCAACTTCTTTTTCTCTTTTTGCTTTTATGACATTATTTCTTATGTATGACAGTAAAATAATTTCCTGAGATATGAAGAATAAAGAAAAAAAAGATACAATTATGAAGTAAGAACCTTTTAGGAGTTTATTCATTTTCATAAAACCAAGGAAAGAGAAAGCAAATATAATGGGAAAAGAAGGTAAAATATGCCTGTGGCAACCCATTCCTGTGAAGAGAGTAAAGGAATCTCCTAAAAGAAGGATTAAAAGAAAGAGAGCGGTTTTTATTGCAATTTTTTTATTCCCTTCTAAAAACCCTATTAAAGTAAAAAAGAAAAATAATGGTGGAAGAGAAAAGACTACATAAGCTTGATTATAAAGACCAAAATCTTCTCCTATTTTGTAAAAACCTAAGATTGTTGATTTTAAATGATTAAGAAAATTTTCTGTCGCAATAATAATCACATTATCAAAACTGTCGTAGTGGAAAAGTATTTGTGAAACTGTTCCCTGAGTTACTCTTTGCCCAATTAGGATTTTGTTTATGAAGAAAGGAGAAAGAAGAGGTAAAAATCCAAGAGCGATTTTCCAAAAGTTTTTTCTGTTTATTCCAAGATGAATTGAAGAGAGGAATAGGTAATATAAAATTCCTTCATTTCTGGAAAAACCAGAGAGAATTGCAAATGTAATAAAAAAAGGGAAGCTTTCTAAAAAAGCAAGTCCCCCTGAAATTGTGAGAAATATTAAAGGCATTGTTGTGCAACTAAAAAAGTTATAGAAAATTGGAGCAAAAAGCGTGCTTAGTAATGTGGAAGGAAAGGCAACCTCAGGGAAGAATCTGTTGAAGAATCTATAAAGAAATAGAGCTGAAAATATAAGCATAATTAGATTAATTAAATAAGTCCAAAAAATAAAAGAGTTATTAGTTTTAAAACCTAACCAGTATCCAATTGATAATAACATTGCATAAGGGATTGGGCTTATTGGAGTTGGAGGATCCTCTGGATATATCCTTAAAGGGTGTCCTTCGTACCATGTTCTTGCGTGAATTAATGTGACATATCCATCGCTTGAAGTTAAAACAAATTCTTTATTTCCAGAAGCATAAACGATTTGTAATAAAATTACCCATAAAAGGATAATAAATAAAACAACTAGATGAAACTTTTTATCTTTGAATATCTCTTTAAAAGAAAGCCATCTTCCTTCTTCTTTCATTTTTGTTTCATCTATTATTAGTAAAGATAGGAAAATTTGTCAAGATAAATTCAATTGACTTTTTAATAAATTATTTTTAATTATAGATGTGATTCTTAACAATAAAAATATTGAAAATTTATATGAGATGATTCCAAAACAAATTGTTGTTAAGGAAGATCTTTCTTTTTCTCCTATAAATGTTGTAGGTTGTGATGTGAGTTATAAAGAAAAAGCGAAAGTTTCTTGTGTTGTTTTTAACATAATTGAAAATAAAGTTATTGAGGAAGTAACTTTTGAGAAAAAGATTCCTTGGGATTATATACCTGGAAAATTCGCTTTAAGAGAACTACCTCTTATTGAAAAAGCTCTTTTAAGAATTTCTAAGGTTTTTGATTGTATAATTGTGGATGGACATGGTATTGCTCATCCAAAGAAAGCAGGTCTTGCTTGTTTCGTTGGAGTCCTTTTTGATTTACCCACAATTGGATGCGCTAAAAGTCTTTTGGTAGGAGATTATGTCCAGGTGGATAGAAAAAGGGGTAAATGGGCAAGTATTTTTTATAATGGTGAGAAAGTTGGAGAAGCTATCTGCACTAAAGATGGAACAAAACCAATTTTCTTTTCTCCAGGTCATAAAATAGGGTTTGAAAGTGGAAGAAAGTTAATATTAAATCTTACAAGAAATAGCAAGTATCCAGAACCTCTAAGAATTGCAGATAGAAATACAAGGAAGTATTGACTATTAGAAAAATTTTATCATATTAATATAAACTAAAGGAGGTTTATATGAAAAAGCTCTTTTTATTTTTAGTTTCTTTTCCCTTTTTTGCTGAAGAATTTACAATTTCTTTTGTGAATAAAAAATTTGACCCGCTGAAAAGTGTTCCAAAGGTTAGAGAGCTTTTACAAGCTTCTGAAATAGAAGGAGAAAATTACTACATTTTGCAATTTAAAGGTCCTATCTATTCTGAGTGGAAAGAAAAAATTGTCGAAAAAGGTGGGGTTTTCCATTCTTATATTCCTAATTTTGCTTACATAGTTCGGATGACTAAGGAAGAAAAAAAAGAAATAGAGAAGCTCCCTTTTGTGCGTTGGATTGGTCTCTTTCATCCTGAATATAAGGTTCATCCGGGAGTGTATAAAAGAAAAGATAAACATAGAGAGAATAAAAACTTACCAATTTTAATTGGCGAAATTGAGAATAATAAACTGAGAATATTGGAAAGTAGAGAATGTCCTTGTGGTAAAGATGAACTTTGGGTGGAAAATGATCCTCTTCTCCATCTTTTGGTAAGATTCTTCCCAGAAAGTCCACTTTATGAAATCGCAAGTAAATTAGAAAGCTGGGGCTCGGTTATCCAAGAAGTTCAGGAAAATAACAATTTAATGATAATAAGAATTCCTCCAGACTCTCTTTTTGCTCTTGCAAGGATAAAAGAAGTTGAATCAATAGAGCCTTATGCAAGAAGAGTTTTATCTTCTTCAACCTGGAGATATTCGGTTCAGGTTCCAAAAGATAGCTTCACAATTGAGGAAGACAATGATTTAGGACAATCATGGGATACAGTAACAAGTGGAATAACTCTTGCAGAGAAAGGAATAACGGGTAAGGGAGAGATTATAACAATCTTCGATACGGGTCTTGATTACTGGAGTGGTTTTTTTCAGGATCCAGAAAGTGACCTTCCAGGTTCTTCCCATATAGTAGTTGAGGCTTATACTCCAGAGGGAGGGGATGATAAGGAGGTTGTTACTTCTAAGGGAGGTTGTTCCCATGGCACAAATGTTGCTTCTATTATTGCAGGGAATCCTTCCATCGCGGACAATTATCCTGGAGGGAAAAATTTAATGTCTATCTACGACTGGGGTGGGCAGACAAGGGGAAATGTTCCAGATTCTTTTCCTGTAAGACTTTATATCCAAGATTTTGGTTATAACAAAGGAGATTCCTGTAAACTTGGCTCTTTTGATTTAACCTTAGTTATGAATAAAGCATATAATAATAATTCAAGAATCCACCAAAATTCCTGGAATTATAGTGAGTACCTTGGAGAATATATTGGTGGGGCAATAGAGATAGACAATATGGTTTGGAATAAAAAGGATTTTGTTGTTGTTTTTTCGGCAGGAAATTTTGGACCTAATGACACTACAGTTGCTGCTCCTTCAACAGCGAAAAATTGTATCTCAGTTGGAGCATCTTGGGTTCCTTCTTTTGATGTTTCTCCAGATTCCGTGGCTAGTTTTTCTTCAAGAGGTTGGACAACCGATAACAGGATAAAACCTGATGTTGTTGCCCCTGGAGGAACAACAATTGGAGGTTCATCTTATCCTCATAGATATTATCTTTGGGGTGCACGACCAGATACTACTTGGGGAACTCATCCTGCTCATAGCTGGATAGTTGGAATGATAGGAACATCCCAGGCAGCTCCTCAGGTTTCAGGGGCTTGTGCGATGATTAGGCAATATTTTAAAGATGGTTTTTATCCGACGGGTGACCCTTTGACAGGGACTCCTTTTAATCCTTCAGCAGCTCTTGTGAAAGCTGTTCTAATTGCCTCAACAATTGATATGGGAATTGGAGGAGGAAAAGGAAATCCTGTGCCGAATCGGGCTGAAGGTTGGGGGAGAGTTGTTCTTGATAATGCTCTTTTCTTTTCTGGAGAATCGAGAGTTTTGTTTGTTTCGGATAATTCCTCTGTATCAACAGGGGATTCTGTCGTTCATACTGTCACGGTAGAAAATCCATCTGAACCTTTAAAATTTGTTCTCGCTTGGAGTGACTATCCGGCAAATCCTCTTGTAAATCCAACTCTTGTCAATGACCTTGATTTGACTGTTATAGCTCCAAATGACGAAGAATACAAAGGTAATGTTTTTTCAGGAGGTTATTCTCAAACAGGGGGTGACTTTGATAGGAGGAATAATGTTGAGGTTGTCTGGCTTCCTAATCCTACTCAGACAGGAACATACAAAATAAAAGTCAAAGGATACAATTGTCCAAATGGTTCAATTCCCTATGCAATTGCAGCAGTTGGAGGATTTACTGGAGGATCTGGAATTAATGAACCTTTAGAAAAGAAAATAGAAGAGAAAAATTTGATTCTTCCAAGTGTTTTTGTAGGTAAAGTAGATGTTAAGTTGAATATTGCAACACCAGGTAAAGTGAATTTATCTTTATATGATATTACTGGAAGAAAGGTAAGGACTTTAGTGGATGAAAGGTTGGAAAAAGGAATTCATTTGGTGAAATTTGGTGAGAACTTATCTTCTGGAATTTATTTCTTCGTCTTAAAGATTGACGGAAAGAAAATAGAAGAAAAAAAGATAGTAAAACTTGGGAATTAAAGCTTTTTAGATTCTCGTTTTAACCTTGACTTCTTCTTAAAAGGTTATATAATGATGGACTAAAAGGAGTATTGATGGAAAGCTCTATTAGAGTTAGAATTGCGCCTTCTCCCACTGGTTATCTTCATCTCGGGACAGCAAGAACAGCCCTTTTTAATTATCTTTTTGCAAAATCTAAAGGAGGGAAGTTCCTTTTGCGAATTGAAGATACGGATTTGAAGAGATCAAGTGATGCAATGGTTGATTCTATCTTAAGAGGTTTATTATGGCTTGGCTTGGAATGGGATGAAGAAATTTTGTTTCAATCTCATCATTTTGAGGAATATAAAGAAAAAGCTTTGGAATTGCTTAGGATGGGAAAGGCTTATTGGTGTTATTGTAGTTCTTCGGAGCTTATGGAGCGGAAAGAAAAATGTCTAAAATCCAAGACGAGATGGATGTATGATAGAAGGTGTTATTATCTTTCTGAAGACGAAAAGGAGATTTTTGAAAAAGAGGGAAGACCAAAAGCTTTGCGTTTTTTTGTTCCGCCTGGAGTTACAGAATTTGATGATTTAATTCACGGAAAAATTAAAAGAGAAAATTCAGAGATTGAGGATTTTGTTTTATTGAAGTCTGATGGTTCTCCAACTTATAATCTTGCTGTTGTTGTGGATGATCATAGAATGGGAATAACCCATATTCTAAGGGGGGATGATCATATATCAAATACTCCAAAACAAATTCTTCTTTATCAAGCTTTTGGTTGGGATATTCCTTTTTTTGGGCATCTTCCTTTGATTTTAAGCAAAGATAAATCGAAACTTTCTAAGAGAAAAGACGCTGTTGACATTTTTGATTATAAAAAAGCAGGTTTTTTACCAGAAGGAATGATAAATTATCTTGCACTTCTCGGGTGGTCTCCAAAGACAGAAGAGGAAATTTTTTCCATTCAAGAATTAAAGGAAAAATTTACAATTGAAAATGTTAATCCTACTCCTGCCATTTTTGATCTTGAGAAACTCGAATGGATTAATGGAGAGTGGCTTAAAAGGTTAGGTGTCCAAGAAGTTGCGAAAAGACTAAAGGCTTATTTAGAAGAGCAGAATTTTAAGATAAGAGATGTTGATTATCTTGTTAAAGTGGTTAAGGTTATGGGAAATAGAGTCAGAAAACTGAAAGATTTCATTGAAATAGGATATTATTTCTTTAAAGAAGATTTTACATACCAAGAAGAAGGCATAAAAAAATATGTTTATCCAGGAGTGGAAGAGAGACTTAAAAAATTAATTTTAAGATTTGAAAATTTAGCTTATTTTGATGAGAAGAATATGGAAGAAGCTTTAAGAAGTCTTTCTTTAGATATTGGTTGTAAGGCAGGAGAATTAATTCATCCTGTTCGACTTGCAGTGAGTGGAATGACTTTTGGTCCCAGTTTATTTGAACTCTTAGAAGTTCTTGGGAAGGAGAGGACAATTCAAAGAATAGAGAGATTTATTAAATATATTAATATTAAAAAAGGAATAAATAAGGAGGAAAAAATATGATGGTAATGGAAAGGGTGAGAAGAGTAACTAAATATTTTCTATGGTTCATTGCAGGATCTTTTATTCTTTTTATCTTTTTTGGTTTTGGTTCTAACATTTTAAGTGGAGGAAAAAGAGAAGAAAATATAGTTGCGAAAGTGGGGAAAGAGGAAATTCCTATAAGCGAATACGGAAATCTTTTAAGAAACGCTCTTAGAAATATGAGTGGTGCTATTGGCTTAGATCCTATAAAAGAAAGGCAAATTTCTGAAGAAATAATAAATCAACTGATTAACGACAAGATTATTAATGATCTTCTTAAAAAAAGAAAAATTTCAATTTCAAGTGAACAAGTTATAAGTCTAATTAAGGAATCTCCACCCACAGAAATTCTTCAAAATCCAAATTTTTGGAAAGAGGGGAATTTTGATTATGAGGCTTATTTACAGCTTCTTAAAGATCCGAGAGCAGAAGAGTTCATTAGTTCATATGCTTCTTCAATAATGAAAAACTTTCCTTTACGAGTTCTTCGTGGAGAAGTTCTTTCTATGGCAAGGGTCTCTGGAACAGAAGCAGTTGAGAAGTTATTAGAAGATTCTCTAAAAATTAAGATTGAATACATAAAATTACCTCTAAGAGAATGGGGGGCAAAAAATTTTTCTATTTCTCCGGAAGAATTTTATTTGAATAATAAAGAACTCTTTAGGAGAACCGGAGAGATAAAATTAGGGTATGTGTCTTTTCCTGTTTCTATTAGTGAAGAGATGGTTAAAATGACAGAAGAAATTGCTAAGGAACTTGTGGAAAGGGCAAAGACAGATTCTTTTGATTTATTAATGCGGAATTATTCTTATTTTCCATATACTAGATCTTTATTTAACGGATGGGTTAAAAGGGAGCTTTTGGAGAAAGAAATCTTAAATGTTTTAGACAGAATGGGAAAGGGTGAGGTTAGCCATCCAATTAAGAGAGAGGAAGGCTTTCATATTTTTAAACTCTTAGAGAAAAAGAAGGATTCTCTCCATATTAAAGAAATTTTTCTACCGTTTTTCCCAAGCGACGAAGATTTTGATAGAGTCTTAGAGGAAGCTTGGAAATTTGTAAGAGACCTCCGTTCTGATTCTAATTTTAGAATTCCCGAGAAATACAATGTAGCCTATATTACTCTTAAAAAAGGAGAAATTCCTGATTTACCTGTAAATTTTGGGTCTTTTCTTTTTGAGCTTCAGAAGGGGAAGGTTTCTTATCCTCTTATAGGGAAGGATGGATTTTATGTTTTTTGGGTAGAAGAAAAGGAAGAAGGTATTCCTTCTTTTTCGGAAATAAGAAAAGAAGTCGAAGATTCTCTTCGGATAATTGAGGCAGCTAAAGAGGCAAAGTTATATGCTTTTGAGCACTTTTATAAGAAAGGAGAAATACCTCATAATCCACCAAAAGGAGAATGGGGAAATACCCCTTACTTTACTTTAAATAATTCTCAAGAATTTAACATTCCAGAAAAAGTTGCTCTCCTTGCTTTTACAGGTAAGAAGGGAGAGATTTTTCCACCCATAAGAGTGGGTGAATATCTTTATGTTGTAAAGATTGTTGATGTTAAAGTGCCTAAAAATGAAGAATTGAAAGAACTTGTTCCTACTTTTGCTTTTAACCTTCAAAAAGAGAAGGAAGCTTTTTATTTTCAGAAATGGTTTCAAGAGGAGAGAAAGAAATATAAAATTTTAGATTTAAGAGAAAGGTTATATGAATAAAAGGCTTTATTTATATTTTTTTCTATTGTTTGTTTCTTGTAGTTATTCTTTTAAAAGTGGTTATTTTAAAGGAAGTTTATCTATTTCTTCCTTAAACAACAATACAGGAAATCCTGATATTGAGAGGTTATTAACGGAAAGATTAGTAGATGCTTTTATAAAAGATGGGAGAGTGGAACTTAAAATGGATTCTAAGGGAGATTACATTCTTGAAGGTGTGATTGATGATTACAAAAGGACGCCTGAAGCGTATACTCCAGGGGGAGAGATAGAGAGTTATCGATTAAGTATTGGCGTTAGGTTTTCTCTTAAGAAGAAGGATAAGGATGAAAGTGAATGGGAAAGATCAATTTTAGAGTCTTTTGTTTATTCTGTAAATTCGCGAGAACTAGAGGCAATAGATTCAGTTGCTTCAAAGATAAAAAGTTCTCTTCTTAGGATAATGCTTGAAGAGTGGTAAAAATAATTTTAAATTGTAAAAAATCAAAATATTAGTGTATTTTGAGCATGAAATATTCAAATTATCTTTATACCATATCTCATCTACATAGAAAGCATGAGACAAACCAAAAATTTTTCTCTCTCTGTTTCTTTTCTCCTAACCTATCCACAGCCCTTCAATACGTACACGAAAGCCGTCCTTTGTTTTAACAATCTGATTTATCAAACCACAATGTCTCCACTGGAGCATACAATATCTTGGTAAGAAATAGTATCTTCTGCCAATTTGAAGCTCTTTTCGGGTATATTTCACCAAACCTTCATATGCAGTAGTATTATAATATCCAATGTTGATACCTCTCTCTCTTGATACCATAGGCCCTACAATACACCAAACGACAGTCCCATTGAAATAATCAGGATCATCTACTACTATGCCGACATGAGTAACTGGACAACCACATGATATCCAAGCAGGACGACCATATAAAATATCACCTTTTTTGATTCCGAGTTTTTCTACATTGGTTGGATTAAATAATATTATAGTCTCTCTTGGTCCCGGTTCTCCTGGAAATTTATCCAGAATAAAGTCATAATCTCTATCCAAGTTGTCCTTCCATGTAATATTTTCTTCTTCAAACTCTGAACTCATCGGACGTATTTTTCTTTCGTCTAAAAAAATACACCTTTTCATTGCATCTGGATCTTTCGATGCTATTTCGGCAAATTCCTTACAGGTTTTTAACCCACATAAGCCACAATTTTTCCCGGGCAATTTCTCTATTATTTCTTTTTTATTCATATCATTCACCTCTGTAAAATATGTCAGCTTCTAAAGTTCTTAATACTCCAAAATGAGATTTTGCACCAATCTCTTTTTTGCCCACACAGATAGTGCAGGTTCCCACAGGTGGATTACCTCTGAGCAATAAAGGCTCTTTTATCTCTTGTGTTTTTTCGATTTTTCTAACAATGTGCTCTATATTTATACCGTGTAATGCATCAGTTTCTATGATAACTACTTTTGCTGCATCATTAATATTAGCTCTAAAAACTTCTCTTTCGGCTTGTGATACAAGATCAATTTTTGTAACAACGGCTATGTCTGCTAAAGATAACATGGGGCCGATCTTTCGAGGTAAGTTCATTCCACTTGTTGCTTCTAATACAACAATACCTAATGAACCCTCGATGTAAGGTGAACATCTAAGACACAACCCTGCCGTTTCAACAAAAAGCGCATCAGTTTTTTCTCCTTCGGCCCATTTTATAGCATCACCGAGTACCACTACATTGCAATGGTCTGGGCATAAATCTGTTGAATAAACTTTCTTGGTAGGTATTCCAAACTCTTTTTTAAAGATTTCATCTTCATCGGCAAACTGGACATCTATTTTTAGATATGCAAGTTTTTGCCCTTTAGCTTTGAGTTTTTTGATAACTTGTTTTAATACAGTTGTTTTCCCACTCGTTGGAGGCCCAGCACATATTATAACTTTCATATTTTTACCTCTCTTTTTTTTAAGAAATATACCCTAATGCTCTTAATTTATTCTCAAGATCCTTTTCACTAATCCGCTCTCCCGCCCTTATTTGTGCTCTAAAATCTAGCATAAGATCATCTATTTTCTTTATCTCCTCAGCCACCCTCTGCTCTTCATCTTCAGTTATAATTATCTTCTGCATTGCTCCATTTTTCATAACGATCCTGAAATCCGAAAGGAGGGCTATTCTTGGGTCGTGAGTAACGAAGATAAAGATCTTCTCGTATTTTTTCAAAAGTTCTATAGCTTTTGTTCTATGGATACCGGCATTTTCTATCTCATCTAATAAAATTATTGGTGAATTCCCTATTATTACTGCATCTGCTATTAAGAGTGCACGAGTCTGACCCCCTGACAACTCTGTCATTGCACTTTCTAAAAGTATAGGTTCTCCTGTTAGTTCATTTGCAAAATCTAAAGTTTCTTCTATGACAGATTTACTTCTAGTAGTCTGCCTTATTTTAGCGTGCGTTTCTAAGAATCTCCTTACAGGTAAATCTGATAGAAAATTAGTGTGCTGAGTAATCAATGCAATAGGATTTTTAGAAGGATCACTCATAAATTCTTCCGGGGGGGTAGCATTGTTAATGAGCACTTTTCTTCCAGAAGGAGTATTTTCATTTGCAAAAAGTTCTATATCGTTAATTAAAGTTGTTTTCCCTGAACCTGTTGGTCCTACAATGCTTACTATATCACCCATTTCAAAATTTACTTCATTTATAAGTTCCTTTTCTCCTGTTTTTCCATACCCACCAATTATTGTTATTTTTTTTATCTCAATATCCATATATCTCCTCCTATATTTATTAACACTACATATTTTTTCCTTTCTGGTTCAGACTAGATCGGAGAGCTTTAAATTTTCTAGCCTATTTGAAACATAATCTCTTATTTCTTTAAGTACTTTTAAAAGCTTCTTTTCTTTCTCTAAAGGAGTATGTGAAAAAAAATATTTGCTTACTGACTCCGTTGGCGCTAAGGCTCCATCCATTAACCTTATTATTTGAGCTATATTTATTTTTTGAGCTGGCATTGCCAATTTGTATCCACCACTTGCACCTGTTCTTGTTTTTATATATCGATTTTGCTTTAGGATTAAAAATAATTGTTCTAAATATTTCTTGGGGATATCGTATTTAGAGCAGATATCATCTATCTTTATGAAGCCTTTCTTTTCATATCGGGCAATAAAGATAAGTGCTAAAAGTGCATATTCGCTTTTTGTAGTTAATTTCATTTTATTATCCTCTACTTTGTCTATAGGAATTATAGAGAAATATATTCATTTTGTCAAGGGCCAAGATTTAAATTTGTTATTATTATAAATAATAAATGTCAAATTTTAATAGATGAAATATGATATTTATTTATAACGTTGCATTGAAAAGTATAGAGAAAGGGAATATCCTTGGAGACATATTTTCTTAGATTGGTAGATATTAAAAGGCGTAAAATAAATTAAAAATTAATATTTGGCTTGAAAGAGAAAAAAGAGAGAATTTTTAGGGATTATTTCAAAGAAAGAACCGAAAGAAAAGATATTTCAGACTATAACTTATAACACTATGATATTCTAACTTCGCTTTAGGTAAAAGACTCTGTTTCTTTTAAAAATTATACTCTTGACATAAAAAGAAGGAAGGGTATATTCCCTTTATGAAAATAAATGAAGAAAAAGTGCTTGGAGTAATTGGACTTGGTTATGTTGGGCTACCTCTTGCTATGGAATTTGTGAGAGCCGGATATAAGACTCTTGGTTTTGATATAGACACAAGAAAGATAGAAAAGCTTTCACAAGGAGAGGTGTATTTAAAACATATTGAAGAAGTAAAAAGAAGGAATTTTTTTAGTTCTGGTCTTTTTACTCCAACAACTGATTTTTCCAGACTGAACGAAGTTGATTTAATCTCTATTTGTGTTCCAACACCTCTTGATAAGTATCGTCAACCAGATCTTTCTTTTGTTGAGAATTCGGCAGAGATAGTATCGGAGAATTTAAAGTATGGAGCTATTGTTGTTCTTGAATCTACAGTTTATCCAGGAGCTACAAGAGAGGTTGTCCTTCCTATTTTGGAGAAGAGCAGAAGAAAAATAGATAGAGATTTTTATCTTGCTTTTTCTCCAGAGAGGGAAGATCCTGGTAATAAACAATTTACTACAAGAAACATACCGAAAGTTGTTGGAGGAATTACGGAGCAATCCAAGAAGAAAGTGGTTGAGATTTATAGTAAGATCTTTGATAAAGTTGTTGAAGTTTCTTCTGCAGAAGTAGCTGAAGCGACAAAGCTACTTGAAAATACATATCGTAGTGTGAATATTGCTCTTGTTAATGAACTTAAGGTAATATTTGATAAAATGGGTATAGATATATGGGAAGTAATTGAGGCTGCAAAGACAAAGCCTTTTGGTTATACACCTTTCTATCCTGGTCCAGGACTTGGAGGACATTGTATTCCAATAGACCCTTTCTATCTTTCTTGGAAAGCGAGAATGTTTGGAATTAATGCGAGATTTATAGAACTTGCAGGAGAGATTAACATGATGATGCCTGAGTATGTAGTGATGAAGACCATTTCTGCTTTAAATAAAAACAGAAAATCATTAAGAGGCTCTAAAATTCTTATTATTGGAATAGCTTACAAGAAGGATATTGATGATTGTAGAGAATCCCCCGGGATAGAATTAATAGAACTTCTTAGAGAAGGTGGTGCAGAGGTTTCTTATTATGATCCTTATATTACAGAAATATACAATTTAAGGCAAACAGATTTAGTAATGAGTTCTGTGAATTTGACCGAGGAATTACTTAGAGAGCAGGATGCTGTTATTATTGCTACTGACCATTCTAACATAGATTATAAGAAAATCGTTGAAAATTGCTCTATTATTATAGATACAAGAAATGCCCTTTCAGGAATTAAAAGTGACAAGATCTTTAAAGCGTAGTTTTTAGGAGAGTTAGACTAAGTCCTATCCCTTTTGAAAGACTTAATATTCTCCAGCTCTTTAAGTATAACTCGTAACTTTCAAAGGTTATTAAACTCTTTTTCCAAGAGCTCAAATGGCATAAATTATATTGTATCCTAAAACTCAAGAACTAATTTTTTAGATTATGAAGATTAGAGTTTTTCGTCTCTTTTGCTCTTTGATTTTGTATTTAGCTTTTTTAAATTCTGAGGAACCCATATCCAAAGCTCCTATTTTATCCGTAACCAGATAGCTTTAATTCATTCTCAGATTTTATCTTTTTAAGGATCTCAATCTAACCTTGCTTGTTTTCCCAAGTTTTTATATCTCTTGATGGATGTTTTCTTCTTTAATTTTTTTAACTATATTCTCGATAACTTGTGTTTTAGAGATTGACAAATGATGGAAATCGAATAAATTTCGGAAGGAGAAAGGAGAAATTTAAGAAGGAAGAGACAGGGAGAATTTTGAGGTCATAAAATTTTGTTTCTTAATGCGGTGTGAGAAGCTATCCAAAGAGAAGTTATTATTGGAGGAATTTATTGGATAATTATAGGAACATTGGAACTAATAAAGAACCTAGAAATAGAATATAAGCTTTTGGCTTTATAAAATTCCAGATATCAAAATATGTTAGTTTTTGAAGGAAAAACTCGATTCTCTATTTTGAAAATTTTTAAAGACTTTACAAAAGTTAGTTTGTCAAATTATATCTCAAGAGCTATCGCAGCTTTGATCTCTATTATCCTTGCAAGGTGGTTAGGACCTATTGATTTTGGTGTTTTCTCTATAGGATTTTATATCCTGACAATTTTCGGCTTAGGTTTTACAGGATTTGATCAATCTTATGTATATTTTACAGTTCGATTTCCTAAGGAAGAACAAGAAATATTTTCAACTTATGTTACATTAAAAGTTATCCTTGCGATTTTTTTTATATTTATTTTTATTTTATTTTGTTTTTTGCCTATTTCTTGGAATTTTGAACATATTGGCGAGGAATTAATCCTATATGGATTAATTGGAGGCTTAGGTATGAATATACTAAATATTGGCTTATCATTTTTTCAAGCAAAGGAGGAGTTTAATAATTATAGTATAGTTCAATTAGTTTATTATTTAACTCTTTTATTTCTGGTTTTTCTGGGTGTTAAGTTTAACTTAAGGCAAGTTAATTTTTATTTGTTGATGTATTTATTCCCTTCCGTTTTTATTTTAAATATGATATTTAGAAAAGGATATTTTTCTATACTTAAGTTTAAAATTAAAATAGCCCAAAAATTTTGGAATTATGGCAATTGGCTCATTCTTAGTCATTTTGTTAGATTAATTAATCTCAGGGCAGATTTTTTTTGGCTTGGTAAGTACTTTAAAGGTGAAATTCTTGGGCAATATTCTGTAGCTCTTAGCCTTATTAATATATTTGTTCTTTTAATAGGAACTTTTTATGTTATACTTCTCCCTAAAGCTTCCGCAATTGAAACGGATGGCGATTTGAGAAAATATTGGTTAAATAATAGGTGGTGTATAGTATTTCTATTAATCTCTTGGTTCATGATTTACTTTCTTTCTCCTTTTTTTATTGAAATACTGTATGGTGCTCGGTATAAAGAGGCAACATTGATATTTAAAATGCTTTTGTATTCAGTTATTCCCTTGATTTTCACACTTCCAATAGAATGTTTTCTTTTAGGTGCGGGTAAAACTATATATGTTTTTTTGGCTTATCTTGTTCAGGGTATATCCCTTATTTTAGCTCCTCCCATTTTAGTTGGGACTTTCAGATTAAATGGAATTATATATGGAAGAGTTATTTCTTTCTGTATTTTATTAATTTTTTATTTTATTGAATATAAATTTGTAAAAGAAAAATTTTTGGAGAATTAATTAAATAAAAGTTAAATTGGATTATTCGGTTTTCAAAATGATAGGTAATTTTTTATTCCTAAGTTGATTTTATGGAGGAAGATTTTTTGTTTTATAAATATCTTCTCTTTTCAAGAAAATAGTATTTCGACTTGAATGAGTTAAATAATTCTTTGGAAATAAAGATTTAAAAGTTTGGCTTTTTAATTATAAAATCCTTTTAAAGTATATTTTTGCTTTTTTGCAAGTCTTTATATTAAACCGAGATTGAAGAAAATTAGATACTCTTTTTAATAGAAAGTCACTCAATATAGGTTTTGATTATTTGACTCCAGTATATTTAAAAAAAGGAAATGCGAAGTCACCTTCTTCATCGAACTTAAGCCAAAAACCTATGAAAAGAAACATATAACTACCTAATATTATATGCCAGAATATGTTGTTTGACATAGATTGGAGGAAAAAAGCTATTATACCGGCAAGAAGGGAAATATAAAAATTTCTATTTTTTGAGACTTTAATTTTAGGGTATATATCCTTTAATCTTATTATTATTGCTATTAATAGATATAATAGGCTAAGGAAAGAAAATATTCCTGTAGTAGCAAAAGTAGTTATGAAGAGGTTATGTGGAACACACCATCCAGAACCGAAAGGAGTATATAGTAAATTTGGGTGTGATTGGATAATTTCACCTAATTCACTCCCTGCTCCAAACCAAAAATATCTTTTTATCATTACTAGACCGGTATAATTTGCTATAATACGATCTATTATTCTTTCTGAAATAATGGAAAATTTACTTATTATGGGAGGGTAGAGAAAGTAAACCCCTATGGATATAATAATACTTAGAAGAATTAAAATAGCAAAATTTCTCAGTTTATTTTCATTTATTAATATTAAGAACAGAATTCCTCCTATTATTCCTAAAATTCCTCCTAAAGTAAGAGATGCCAATTGAGCTATTATAGATAATCCAATTGCCAAGATAAGGAAAACTTTAAAATATATATTATTAGAATTTAAGTAAAGTCCCAAGAGAAAAAAGAATATCAACACTTCATATGCAGATAAATGATTAAAAATTAAAAAGGTTCCCGAAATTCTTAAGTTTTCAGTATCAATAGCCCATGCTGGTTTTAATGCCATAAGTGTATAGAGACAGAAAATACCTAACAAAAAAGAAGAAATAAGGATAGAAATAATAATTATATCTATTGAGATATTTTTTTTGAATCTACATATAAATACTAATAGAATTAATGCAATAAATATAGGTTTTAGAACGAGGGAAGTAATATTAGGGATCAAATTTTTACTATTTAGAAGTGCGATAGAGGAGAGAAAACAAAAGAAAGAAAAGATTAACATTGAAATAAAGATATGTTTATTTTTATATAGAATTTCTGAAGCTGCCTTTTTATTCCCTGTTAATAGAGAAAGAAGGCAAAGAGCGAAGGCGGGAA
The DNA here is from genome assembly GCA_039804165.1 of candidate division WOR-3 bacterium. Lineage (NCBI taxonomy): Bacteria > Pseudomonadati > Caldifarciminota > Caldifarciminota bacterium. The sequence continues at coordinate 3,741 of JBDRZZ010000004.1, read as the reverse complement.
TTGCTAGTATCTCAGCAGGTGTAAGGCTATTTTGATGAAGGACAACTGGTGGGATTAGAGGCGTTAACAAGAAAAATAAAACAAGAACTGAAGAAGGATTCTCTATAAGATATAATATAAATATTAAAAAGAGAGGGAAAGTTCCAGCTGTAATTTTGGTCAATTGAGAAGTAGTAAGGCAAATTGTTGCTACACCAATTAAAAGAATAAATAGGTAGATGGTTAAATCTTGGAGGCTTTTATATTTAAAGGTCTTTAAGGGAAACATTTAAATAAGTTCGTTTCTCAGCCATAAGAACATCAAATAAAGAAAAATTCCAAAAAAGCTTGAAACAATAATTGATATTTTTGTTTTTGGAAAGCTTTTTTCTACTGGTGGAATAGGAGGATCTACAACAATCACAATTGGCCTTCTTTCTGTTAGGTTGTGTTGGAGATTTAGAGTATCCAAATAATTAATGTAAAAGTTTACTACGTTTGCGCTTAATATAGGATCTTTTGACTCAAAAAAAATATATATTAAACCTTCTTTTTCAGAATAAACGACGTCTGTTCTGCGCTCCACTATTTTCTCTGCTTCTACTTGAGGATATCGCGTTCTTTCTAATCTATAGTGTTTAATTAAATCGAATTTTTTCACAATTTTAGTTCTCATTGTTTCACTATTTAAAAGCGATATTATTGTTAAAGAAGATAATTTTCCTTTTGGAGTTAATCCTGAACTTATATAACCCAAGGGAGTAGAAATACTGCCAGATAATGCCTCGGGAGCAAGTATTACTGCTTTAGCAGTATACCTTTTTGGAAGAAACAAGCAGATGATTAAAGTTATAACGGCTGGGGCAAAACCAGATAAAAAAAGACTTATTTTTCGATTCCAAATAAATTTATATATCTCTTTTAATTTTAGCCCTTCCTCTTTATCATTCATATTTAATTTTCACTTTTTATATAGTATAATAGCTAATTAATGTAGGATGTCAACTCCCTTTACCTTTAAAAAATAATAAAATATATTCACTGAAAGCACTCTAAAAGGATTTTAGATATCTTATTTCTATCATATTCAAGAGCAGTAAGGCGAGCGCATTTTTTCATTTGTTTTTTATACCTTTTATTTAGTTGCATATATTGAATTATTCTTTCGGAAAGGGATTCTGGTGATCCTGGCTGAAAAATATAACCATTTACTCCATTTTTAATATAAGTAGTTAAGCCTCCAATATTGCTACCAATAACTGGCACCCCACAGGCCATAGCTTCAAGCCCTACTAGACCAAGACTTTCCCTCTTTGTGGTGGGGAATATGAAAACGTCAAAACAGTTATAAAAAAGAGGCAAAAGTTCATAATTTTTGCTTCCAAGGTATTCAATAGTATCATTCAATTGGAATTTTCTTATAAGTTTTTGCATTAACGTTACTTCTTTCCCATCTCCTATTATTACACCTAATAATGACTCTTTTGTTTTTTCTTTTGTCTTTTTTATTCCCTCGAGAAAGACATTCCATCCCTTTCCTCTTTCAATTCTAGAAACAAAACCAAGTACAAATTGATTTGTATAGCTTTTTAATAAATTTTTTCTATTTATTTTTTTAGGTTTAAATAGACTTGTGTTTACTCCTCCGGAAGGAAATACTTTGATTTTCTCTGGATTTATTTTATATATATTTATTATTATTTCTTTAAAATAAGATGAGGGTGCTATTATTATATCTGAAATTTTTAAAGTTTTAGATGTAATAGGCTTGAGGAACGGTTCTTCAAGGATATCTCCTCCGTGGACATGAGAAACTATTTTAATTTTCCTTCTAAAAAATTTTATAATTAAAACAGGGATCGCACTGTGGGCGATATAGTGGACATAAATTATATTATATCTATAAAATAAACCTTTTAGTATACTAATTAGAAAAAATTTAATATATTGATAGAACTTTATTAATGGATTTTTGGAGTTTCCTGCTTTAACTGCGAGCAAAATTGTAAATCCATTTTCGAGAAGTAAGTCAACCACATTTTTTACAAAAGTGCCGTATATTTGTTGATTTCTATGTGGATACATATTTGAGATTAGGAATATTTTAGGTTTATTTTTGCTAAGAGTTTTCTCTTTTTGATTTATTTTTCCCTTAAAGAACATATTATTAATTAATTTTTATATTTAGTAATTTTTCTGTATATAAATTTAATAGTTTCTCTTTTTCTATATTCCATTGCAAGACCTTCTTAACTCTCCTTTTTCCATACTCACCCATTTCTTTTCTTCTTTTTTTATCTTTAAGGAGATAGATAATTGCATCACCAAAGTTTCTTTCGTCATTATTTTTTATAAATAGAGAAGCCTTTCCTGCTGTAAAAATTCCTTCTAAAGAGTTATACTGAATTACAGGTTTACCCAGAGCCATATATTCCATAACTTTTGTTGATGTAGATTTGCTAAATTTCTCTGTTTCTCTACTCGGTTCCACTCCAATGTCTATTTTTGAAAGTAAGGAAAATAATTTCTTTCTATTATACTCAGAGCCGTAGAAAATGAAATATTCTTGAAGGCTCTTTTGTTGAACAATATCTTCAATTTTTGTTCGGTAGTTTCCGTCCCCAATTATTAATACTCTAAAATCATCAAACTTTCTTTCTTTTACTATATACTCTATAGATGCCACAAGCTTTTCTAACGAATCTTGGCTATCTATATTTCCTACATATCCAATAAGATATTTTTTTCCTCTTCTTAGATTATCTTTAACCCTATATAGATTTTTTATTTCGTTTAGATCCGGTCCATTTCTTATTACAAAAACTTTATTTTTAGAAACTTTATTTCTTTTAATACAAGTGTCTTTTATAGAATTGTTTGTTGTAATTATAACATCAGCCAGTTTGTAAGATAGTTTCTCGCATATAAGTAATAACTTAAAGAAGAAGTTCTTTTCTCCAAATTTTTCGATAAATAACTCAGGTGATAGATCGTGATGATCAAACACTATTTTAATACCGAATAGTTTAAATGGTAAAAAAAGAATAACTAAAAAATCAGGTGGATTAGCAATATGTATAATAGAAAAAGGCTTTTTTATATATATTTTTAATGAGTAAAATAGAAGAGGAAAAATAGTAAATAAGTATTCTCCTAAAATACTTAATATTGAAGTTCCTTTAATAAAAGGATTATAATATTGATGAATTTCGACCTCTCCTAATTTTTTATAATTTTTGTCTTTATTCTTATTAGGACAAATTACTGAAACATTAAATCCTTTTTCTCTTAAAGCTTGTGCTTCCTTCCATACTCTGGTATCCATTGGAACTTGGTTATTTTCTACTACTAATAATATATGAATATTATTCCTAATCCTTTTCATAAAAAATATATACTTCATTTAGAAATTTTTTCAAGTGTAAGTTTTTTAAGACCAAACTACACGATTCTAAACAACGAATGGTTTTTAAAGATGTAAAAAATTGAACCAATATGAAAATCTAAAAGAAATTATGGAGAATATATAGGGTATATACTACTATGCTGCTCCCCATAGGGAGTGGATACTTGAAGTGTGTAGAGATATAATAAAAATTATAAAGAAGGGGGCAGAGAATGAAAAGAAGGAATTGGTCAGTTGATGAGAAATTAGCGATAGTTCTTGAGGGTTTGAGGGAAATGCGAACAGTTTCTGAGATATCTGGGGAGCATGGAATCAGTCAGATGAGGTAGAGAAACTTCAAAAGATAATTGGCAAGC